>LVAZ01000223.1 GCA_001603055.1 Victivallales bacterium Lenti_02 | reverse complement strand
ATTCTGCCTTCTTCATTCTGCCTTCTTCATTCTGCCTTCTTCATTCTGCCTTCTGCATTCTGCCTTCTGCATTCTTCAATCTGAAATCTGAAATCCCCAATCCCAAATCTAAAATGCCCTCCCCCCTCCCTCTCCATCTTGATCCCTGCGACGCCCGCGCCCTGGCCGAAATCCTCGCCGCGCGCGGTGGCCGGGCACTCGATCTCGACGAGGCCCACGAACTGTTCGAGACCCTCCTCGATCTCCGCGAGGCCGAGGCGGGACGCAGCCGCACCCCCGTCCAGGACGGACTTCTTTTCCGCACCGTCGCCGTCGGCGGCGAGCTGCTCCATTCCCCGACCCTTGCCGCCCGCCTCGCCCTCCAACGGCTCGACCGCTGGCCCGTGCCGCCCGATTGGACCCCCCACGCCCACGAATGGCTGTCCCTCTGCGCCGGCTGGATACTCGCCCACGGCCGCCAGCCCGAGGCCCTCGAAACCCTCGATTCCCGCACCGTCCAGCCCCTGGTCGAGGCCTGGGCCGCCCGCCTCGCCTGCACCGCCGCCGAACTCTCCGCCGCCGTCGCCGAACTCGCCGGCAGCGGCTATCCCCCCCTCGATCCGGACACCCCCGAACGAAAAAAAGCCCTGGCCGGACCGACTATGCCGCCCTCCTCGTCGGCCTGGCCCAAACCTGCCACGGCGGCACCACCCACTACTGGCTTTATCAGGTTCCTGAAACGCATCTGCACTGGCTGTGCCGCGCCCTGGCGCAGCGCAACCGCGAACTCGAACAGCGCATCGATCCCAAACGCTTCCACCCCGACGACCCCCGCATCAAGGCCCGCGAGCGCTGGAAAACCCTCTGCCGCAAACTGACCCCATCTGTCTAGGGAATGCAGAGGTAAGAAGTCAGAATGCAGAATGGGCGTCGGCAAGGCCAATGAGGATGGTGGCCGGGCACCGTCTCCGTCCATCCCGTCCATCCCGTCCATTTCGTCCATGCAAAGCGGAATCCCCATGAACACCCAAGACATCCAGCAGATCGTCCGCGACCTCGACCAGGCCAAGGAAGCCGCGCAGAGCTTCGCCGAAGGCAGCGTGGGCCAGTTCCGGCAGGTCCAGGCCGCCATGTCCAACCTCGCCCAGGTCACGGGCAGCGAGCTTGGCGGCATCCGCACCTGCTGGGAGGAAGCCGGCCAGGAAGTCGGCGAAAATGCTGTCCCCCTGCTCCAGGAAGCGGTCGGCGCCCTGCTTGGCGACCTCGGGAAAATCGGCAACCTCGGGGACATCCTGCCCGGCGGCGAGAAGCTGAGCGGCGTGGTCAACGGCCTCACCACCGCCCTGGGCGGACTCTCCGGCTTCCTCGCCGAAAACGGCGACCTCATCGGCAAGATCGGGCTCTCCGAGGAGCACACCCAGAAAATCGCCCAGGTGGCCGCCACCGTCCTCAAGGTCCGCAGCCACCTGGCCGAGGTGGGCAATGCGGCGGGCAAGGCCGTGGAGGCCGTCAAGGGCTTCAAGAACATGCTGGGCACCACCGCCGAGGCCGTGCCCCAGTTGAAAAACGTCCTGGGTGCCACCGGCAAGACCATCCAGGGAATTGGCGCGGCAGGAGCCGTCGCCTTTGTCGGCTGGGAAGTCGGCAAACTGATCGGCGAAGTCACCGGCCTCAACCGCAAACTCGTCGAGCTGGCCGAAAACCGGGCTCTGAAGGGCCAGAAGAGTGACCGGGAACGGTTCATGGATACCTGGACGGAGACGTTTGGCGGACTGGAAAAGACCAACAGAAACAATCAAACGGCGGAGGAAGCCTGGAACGCCATGCAGGAGAGGGACCGCCAGAAGGCGGAGAGAAAGAGGCAGGCGGCGGAAAAACCGCAGCCGGAACCCGTCGAACCGGAATCCGCCGCCCCTGCCGTCCAAAAGAAAACCAGAACCAGCCGCGCCAAAACCAAGCAGGTCGCCGAGGCCGAACCGGCCGCCGCCGAGGAAGTCGCCGAAGCCCGCGATGAAGCCTTGCAGGAGCAGGAAGAGCACGGCGAGACCGTCCTCGAGGCCCGTGAGGAATTCACCCTCCAAGCCGAGAATACCATCGCCCACGAAGGCAAGCTGCTCGCCCGGGCCGAGACGACCGCCGCCGAGCAGGTCCGCCAGGCCCGAGTCAAGGCGCTTCAGGACCAGAAGAACGACCACGAGCGCCGCCTCGCCCAGATCAAGCAGCAGGGACAGCAGCTTGCCGCCGCCGCCAAACAGGCAAGCGCCAAGGCCGAGGCCGCCCGCACCCCCCTCCTGCAGACCGGCTCCCGCAAGGAACAACGAAAGGCACGAAAGGAAGCCGAGGAGAAGGCGCGCCAGAAGGAACGGGCCGAAACCCGGCTCGACCGCCAGATCGCCGGAGCCCGCCGCCGCGAGGCCGAGTTGAAGCGCGCTGGCTACACCACCAAGGAGGCCCGCGGACAAATGACCGAGCGCGGGCGCGAATTGCTCAAGGCCGACGATCTCCGCCGACAAGCCGACCGGTTGCATGCCGCCGCCAGGCGGGCATCGGCCCGGGCCAGGAAAATGGAGAGGAAAACCGGCACGAAGGGCGCAGACACGCAGGACACCGGTACGCAGCCCAACGGCACGCAAGGCGTCGGCACGCAGGGCGCGGGCACCCTTTCCACCGGCGCCCTGCCTCCCGCCGCCCACATCCCCGATTCCCCGCCTCTGGCCGCGCCGCCCGCCGGTGGGGCGGAAATCCTCGGTGAACTCCAAACCCAGACCCATTTGCTCAGGCGGATCGCCCAGTCGGAGGGAGTCCAATGATCCTCGATTCCACCCCCCATGTCGTCGGCCCCCTCCTGCAAATCCAGGAGGAGCCCGTCTCCAAAGGCGGCTACATCGGCGGCCGTCCCACCTTCGGCTACCGCACCCGGACCACCACCGAGTACCGTCTCACCTGGCCCATCGACCACACCGGTGGCGATTCCGTCCCCGCCGTCTGGGCCACCGACCACCGCCTCGTCTCCACCGCCATCGAGCGGGCCTACGCCGAGCCCACCGGCACCATCACCGCCGTCTACCGCCACGAGGGCGACTGGACCTACGTCTGGGAGGACTGACGCCATGCCAAGAGACGACTACTCGGGAAAAGGGAAATACGCCCGCCTCGCCGCCGCCCTCAACGACCTGGGCACCTGGATCAACCGCTTCCGCGCCGCCCCGCCCCTGCTGCTCCGCGACCAGCCCGGCGGCGGCGTCGCCCTCGGCATCAACGCCCCCGCCCTGGCCGGCGCCATCCTCGGCTTCATGCAGCATCCCTTCCAGCTCACCGTCGCCGACGGCAGCTATGAAATCCGCGGCGGCAGCGTCCACACCGGAACCGACATCGTCGGCGCCGCCGGGAGGTCGGGAGCATACTCCGGCGGCACCAGGCAGTTCTGGCTCGAAATCACCTATCCGAACGAGGGAACGGCAACCGCCGTCATCGACAGCGGCGCCACCGTCCCCGCCTCCGCCTACCAGGCCGACGACATCCCCGCCGACTGCGAGAGCTTCCCCGTCTATGCCGGCTGGGCCAGAATCGTCATCCCCCTCGCCTCCGTCGCCGCCGGCAATGTCAGCCAGTACCAGTACTCCGACCTCCACGTGCCCCGGGGCAGGACCGTCGCGGTCCAGCGCGTCGCCTCCCTCGTCTGGAACGAGGAGAATGCGATGCAGCAGGTAGTGGTCGTCGAGACCTACGTCAACGGCGTCCTCCATGCCGTGACCAGCCCCACCTGCCAGACCGTTTTCGCCACTGGCGCCTGTCCCGAGGAGGAGGAATAGCCGTGGCGATCACCCTCCAGGTAGTGGGGCCGGGTCCGACCCTGCTCATGCTCGACGGCAAGCTCATGACCGAGTGCTGCTGCGAGTCCTCCAGCTCCAGCTCCAGCAGTTCCTCCTCGTCCTCCTCCTCGTCCAGTTCCTCCTCCTCGGATTCCTCCTCGTCAAGCTCCTCCTCGTCGGGTTCCTCCTCCTCCGGTTCGTTCTCGTCGGATTCCTCCTCCTCCAGCGCGTCCTCGTCGGGTTCCTCCTTTTCCGGCTCCTCGTCCGGAGCGTCCTCATCCGGCGCATCGTCCGGCTCGTCCTCCTCCAGCACGTCGTCCGGATCAACGTCCGGATCCGGCGATCCGCCGGGAAACTCGTCCTCCCTCTCCGATTCCGAGCCCAGCGAACCGAGCTTGCCCTCCGAACCTTCGGAGCCCAGTGAACCGAGCTTGCCCTCCGAACCGTCCGAGCCCAGCGTCCCCAGCGAGCCGTCCGAGCCCAGCGAGCCGAGCATCCCCAGCGAACCTTCGGAGCCCAGCCAGCCGTCCGAACCGTCCGAACCAAGCGTTCCCAGCGAACCGTCCGAACCCAGCCAGCACTCCGAATCCAGCTCCGCCAGCTCCGAATCCAGCGAGGAATATCCGGTAGTATGGGACGGTCCCGGTTATTACTGTGTCTCCACTTGGTTTGTTTCTGGCCCGACAAGTGGACCAGAACTGACTTGTGCTGATTTGGTGAGACAGACCATTGGTTGCGAGTTCTATGCCGACCAAGAGCAGTTCGACAATCAGATGTTTGGTGTCTGCGAAAATCAGAGTGACGATTTCTACTACACGTTCACCATGAAGACCGTAAATAGCGGGCCTTTTACTTCTTCTGGCCTATGTCAGGACAATTGCCAATGATTCTTTGTAAAAGCATTCAGGCTAGACTTGGAACTGGCGAGATTACCCCTGCCCAGGCTTTCGCCATGCAGGCGGAACTAGACGCCGGCCGCGTCCCGCCGCCTCCCCGAACTCCGAACTCTGAACTCCGCACTCCGAACTCTGAACTCCGCACTCCGAACTCTGAACTCCGCACTCCGAACTCTGGACTCCGCACTCCGAACTCTGAACTCCGAACTCCGAACTCTGAACTCCGAACTCCGAACCCCGAACCCCGAACTCCGAACTCTGAACTCCGAACTCCGAACTCTGAACTCCGAACTCTGAAC
>LVAZ01000222.1 GCA_001603055.1 Victivallales bacterium Lenti_02 | reverse complement strand
CTTGTTCATTGCTCATTACCGAACTCCCGTTTGCATGCTGCATGCGCCATGAAACTATAGGCGGTGGATTCGCGGCACGCCACGGGAGCATCGCCGTGGCCCGGAGGTATTTTCCGCCATCAATCCCGCCAAAACCATGTGCAGGAAAGCCGGCAGGGGCTAGAGTTTGGTTTTGACCCACAACGCGAGGATGCCGCCATGAAGGATTCGATCGCCCTGCTCGAGGAACTCATTGCCCTGCGCCCCGTCTCGGCCGACATTCCGGCAGTGAACCGGGCCACGGACCTGCTCCATGCGTATCTGGCCGCGGGCGGCGCCCATTGCCGGATCGAGGACTGCGGCGGGCGGCGCGTGCTCTACGCGGCCACCACAGACACCAAAACCCCGGCCCTGCTGCTCAACGCCCATGTGGATGTGGTGCCCGCCGCCGACCAGCAGTTCACTCCCCGCGAAGTGGACGGCTGGCTGCATGGACGCGGCGGCGCGGACTGCCTGGGCCATGCGGTCATCTGCGCCCAGACCATCTTGCGCAATCTGGGCAAGGCCAGCGTCGGCGCCATCTTCTCGGCGGACGAGGAAATCGGCGGCTCGACCACCCGCGACATGGTCCAGCGCGGCTACGGAGCCGCACGGCTCATTCTGGTGGTGGACGGGGCCAGCCGGGCCATCGCCGTGGCCCAGAAGGGCATTCTCACCCTGACCTTGACGGCCACCGGCAAACCCGCCCATTCCTCGACCCCCTGGCTGGGAGACAACGCCATCGACCGTCTGCTCGACGGCTACCAGAACATCCGCCACATCTTCCCCGCCGTCCGCCCCGGCGACGAGTGGCACAATACCCTGGTCGCCGCCTGCATCGAGGGCGGCACCGCCCACAACCGGGTCCCCGACGAAGCCCGGATGACCATCAACATCCGCTACACCGACCCGAATGAGCGCGATTCCCTCATCGAGCGCCTCCGCGAACAATCGGGCCTGACGGTCGACGTGCTCATGGAGTGCCCGCCGGTCGTCTTCCCCGAAAACACGCCCGCCTTCGCCGAACTCGCCGCCTGCATGAAGCAGGAACTGGGCTGCAACATCGCCTTCAAACGGATGAACGGCGCCACCGACGCCCGCCATTTCGCCGTCCTCGGCGTCCCCGTCGCCATCGTCGGCGCCCCCGGACGGGATATTCACGGCAACGACGAGGCGGTGGACATCGCCGCCCTCCGCCAATACGAGGAATTGCTGACGGTCTACGCCCGCCAAGTCGCCGGAGCCAGCCAAGCATGACCACCATCGCCTGGACCGAGCGCGACCGCGCCTGCTGGGAGCAGGAACTGGCCCCCTGGCTGCCCGCGCGGGTCTTCGACGCCCATGTCCACCTCTTCCAGCGCGCCTCCTTCCCCCCCGGTTTCGAGTTCGCCCCCCGCGCCTGCTACCGGAAATTCGGCGGGCAGTTCGACTTCGGGCAGTGCCGGGACATCGTCCAGGCCATGCTGCCCGGCATCGATTTCGGCATGCTCTGCTTCGGCACGCCCCACCTCGAGACCAACCGCGAGGAGGCGGCCCGCTACTGCGGCGAAATCGCCGACGGGAAACGCTTCTTCGGCATGGTCATGGTCTCGCCCGAAGACCCGGCGGCGGCAGTCGAGCGCCGGGTGCGCGACTACGGGCTGGTGGGCTACAAGCCCTACCGCAACTTCGTCACCGGGAAGGACGCCGAGGCGGTCACGATTCCGGACATGCTGCCCGCCGCGCAAATGGCGGTGGCGGACCGTCTGGGCCTGGCCGTCACCCTGCACATTCCCCGCGCCGAGCGCCTGGCCGATCCCGCCAACCGGCGCGAGCTGGTCGAGCTGTGCCAAAGCTACCCCAATGCCAAGATCATCGTCGCCCACATCGGCCGGGCCTACTATCTGAGCAACGTGGTGGGCTATCTGGACGCCCTCGCCGCCCTCCCCAACGCCTATCTCGATCTGGCCATGGTGAACCACGAGGGCGTCCTCGAATACACCTTCCGCCACTTCCCCGCCGAGCGGATTCTCTTCGGCAGCGACGCCCCCATCGCCTGGCTGCGGGGAAAATCGGTCGAGATCAACAACCAGTACGCCTATCTGATGGGCGAGGACTACGCCATCGGCACCTCGATCCACGACCACGACCACTCCGTCGAATTCACCTTCTTCTACTACGAGATGCTGCGCGGCATCCGCCTCGCCGCCGAAAGGGCCAACCTCTCCCGCGCCCAGATTGAAGGCATCTTCGCCGACAACGCCTACCGCCTGCTGGGACAGGTCCGGGCCGGACTGGGGAAGCAACCATGAGCGACATCCGCCGTTTCACCGTCTCCCTCTCCGGGGACCTCCTCGACCGCTTCGACCAGCAAATCGCCGGCGAGGGCTACGACAACCGCTCGAAGGCGGTGGCCGACCTCATCCGCTCCGCCCTGGTGGACCAGCAATGGCAGCAGGGCGAGGAAGTGGCCGCCGCCATCATCCTGGTCTACGACCACCACCACACCGGCCTGGGCTCGCGCCTCACCGCCATCCAGCACGACTACCACCACGCCATCATCTGTTCCCAGCACGTCCATCTCGACCACGACAACTGCCTCGAAATCATCGCCGTCCGCGGCAAGCCCGCCAGCATCCAGGAACTCTACGGCCGCCTGCGTGGCACCAAGGGCGTCAAGTACGGCGCCCTCGCCCCCGCCGCCACCGGCCAGGGACTGGACTGAAAGCGCGCGCCCGGCGCGATATATTGCCCCATCCCGCCCAGGACCCGACCCGAACAAACCGGATGCCCTCCCGATGAGCCATAGCCCCATTCCCGGACAACTCGCCCCCGCCAGCCTGCTGCCCAACCTCCCCGCCCTGCTGGCTGACTACTACAGCCTGCCCGTCGCCGCCGGGGCCGAGGGGGCCGTCGCCTTCGGCACCTCCGGCCATCGCGGCCAGGCCGGCAACGGCACCTTCAACGAGGCCCACATCCTGGCCATCACCCAGGCCATCTGCGACCTGCGCAACGAGTTCGCCGCCAGCGGCCCGCTGTTTCTGGGCAAGGATACCCACGCCCTCTCCGAAGCCGCCTTCCGCACCGCCCTCTCCGTCCTCGCCGCCAACCATGTCGAGACCCGGATCGACGACGCGCTCGGCTTCACCCCCACCCCCGTCATCTCCCACGCCATCCTGACCTATAACGCCAAGACGGCGGAAAAGCAGGCGGACGGCATCGTCGTCACCCCCAGCCACAACCCACCCAGCGACGGCGGCTTCAAGTACAATCCCGTCTCCGGCGGCCCCGCCGACACCGACATCACCGACCGCATCGCCCAGCGGGCCAACGAGCATCTCGCCGACGGCAACCGCAGGGTGCGCGCCCTCCCCTACCCCGCCGCCCTCGCCGCCGCGACCACGATTCGCCACGACTACATCACCCCCTACGTCGAAGACCTCGCCTCGGTGGTCGATATGGACGCCATCCGCAAAGCGGGGCTGCGGCTCTGCGCCGACGCCCTGGGCGGCTCCGGCCTCGCCTACTGGGCGCGCATCGCCGAACGCTACGGGCTCGCCATCGACCGCCGCAACGGCGACTACGATCCCAGCTTCCGCTTCATGTGCGTGGACCACGACGGCAAAATCCGCATGGACTGCTCCTCGGCCCATGCCATGGCGGGGCTGGTCGAGTTGAAGGACCGGTACGATCTGGCCTTCGGCAACGATCCCGACTTCGACCGCCACGGCATCGTCACCCCCGCCGGGGGGCTGCTGAACCCCAACCACTTCCTCAGCGTCGCCGTCTGGTATCTGCTCCAGCACCGGCCGGGCTGGGCCAAGAGCGTGCGCGTGGGCAAGACGGTGGTCACCACCAGTCTGATCGACCAGGTGGCCGCCCGCCTCGGCTACGAGACCTTCGAGGTGCCCGTGGGCTTCAAATGGTTCGTGAACGACCCCAAATCGGGAATCGGGCTCTGCCCCGGCACCCTGGCCTTCGGCGGCGAGGAAAGCGCGGGCGCCTCCTTCCTGCGCCGCAACGGCACCGTCTGGACCACCGACAAGGACGGCTTCATCCTCGCCCTCCTCGCCGCCGAAATCCGCGCCGTCACCGGCCGCGACCCGGCGGACATCTACCGCGAACTCACCAATGGCAAAACCTACGCCTACCGCCGCATCGACGTGCCCTCGACCAGCGAGCGCAACCGGACCCTCAAGGGCCTGAACCCCGAGCAAGTCGCCGCCGCCACCGTGGCAGGCGCCCCGATTCTCGCCAAACTGGTCCGCGCCCCCGGCAACGGCGCCGCCATCGGCGGACTCAAGGTAGTCACCGCCGACGGCTGGTTCGCCGTCCGCCCCTCCGGCACCGAAGCGATCTACAAACTCTACGGCGAGAGCTTCCTCGGTGAGGAGCATCTCGACCAGTTGCTCGCCGCCGCGCGGGACGTGGTGGACGCCGTCTTCGCCAGCGGCAAATAGCCCAAGCCGCCACCCTTCCGTCCATTCCGTCCATCCTGTCCATGCCGTCCATCTCTGCTGGACAGGCACGGACAGAATGGCCGGGCGTTCGGAGCGGCTACGGGGCCAGTTCCAGAGTGCCGACCCGCTCGCAGTTCGTGCTGTCGCCCTGGGTGGCGCGCCACATGAGCCAGTTGCCGGTGCCGGTGCGGCGGACGGTGACGTTGGCGCGCATACGGTCGCCGGGGGTCACGCCGAGCTGGTCGAGCGGAATGGTCCAAGTGCAGGTCCAGGAATCCCCGGCGACCTTGGCCTCGAAGCGGGCGGCCGCAGCCAACTCGGGGGCGGGGCGCTGGCTACCGTTGGCCAGCCGGAAGACCGTGGTGGTGCCGGTAGTGAACCCGCGCAGGACGAGGGTGTCGGCATTGGCGCCGTCCGCCGCCTTGAGCGCCAGCTCGATGGCCTCGGACTGGCCCCACTGTTCGCCGAGATTGCGCTTGGCCGGCAGAGGGGTGGTCATGATGACACGCAGCACCTTGCCATCGTGGGCGAAACGGGCCTGGGCGGGCGGCTCGACCAGCGCGCCGTCGTAGTCGCAGGTAAGAGTCATGACCTCGCTGGCGGGCTGCTCGGCGCGGGGCACCAGCAGGGTGGGATTGGGCTGGAGATTGGCCATGGCCCGGGGCTTGGGCGGATCGGGCAGCTTGACCTTGTCCACCGTCCGCGCCACCGGCCACGAGGCCCGGCGCGAGTCTTCGTAGAGGCCGATTTTGGCGACGGGGATCGGCTCGAAGCCGATGGCCGCAACGGCGGCGGGATCCTTGAAGACGATCTCGACGGGCTTGCCGGTATCATCCCGCACCAGCTTGATCCAGTCCGGCTCCTGGTCGAAGACGAGATTGTCCTCGACCGTCTGGAGATGGCGGGTGCCCTGGTGGATGTCGTCCCAGCTACCGCCCGCGCTGACATTGCGGCGGAAGACGTTGCGCTTGGGCACGCCGGGGTCGTCGTTGAGGATGTTCACCAGATTCGGATAGCGGCTGGCCCACAGCTCGCCCTGATAGGGCATGGCGCGCAAGGCCACGTGGATCGAGCTGTTGGTGTCGTCGGTGAACTTCTTCTGCCAGCCCATGCCGCGGTTGTCGAGGTGGGCGGCCTTCCAGCAGTCGAGGAAGACATTGTTGCTGGCGATGTTGTCCAGCCCGCCGCCGATGAACACGGCCCGCGAGCAGCGCTCGAAGATGTTGCCGTGGATGGTGTGGCCCGAGTGCTGGTCGTCGAGGTAGATGGTCATGCCGCCGTGGCCGGTGGCCCCGACGATCTGATGCCAGTAGTTGTAGCGGAGAATGTTGCCCTGCTGGGTCCAGTCCCGGCCCACGTAGTAGGCCCCGGCGTCGCCGCTCTCGTACACGGCATTGTGGATTTCGTTGAACTCGACGATGTGGTCGTTGCCGGGGGCGGACAGGGCCATGTGGGGGCCGTGGTGGACCAGGTTGTGGGCCATGCGGTTGCCGCAGCCGCTGATGGTGATGCCCGTCTTGTAGGTGCGGGCGCGCCGGGAATAGTGGTGGACGTGGTTGTTCTCGACGTTGTGGTTGCCGGGGGTGAGGGTCTTGCGGTCGCCGCCGCCCATGGTGATGCCGCCCTCGCCCGTGTCGTACACATCGCAGCCATAGACTTCGTTGCCGCTGCCGCCGTTGAAGGACACCGCCCGGTGTCCGGCATTGCGGATAGTGCAGCCGACGACCTTGGTGGCGGTGCCGCCGTTGAAGGAGATGGCGGTGGTCCGGCAGGCCTCGGCGATGAAGCCCTGGAAGGTCACCTGGGACAGGTTCTCGCCCCGGATGATGCCATCCGTGATGGACAGAACCGTGGGCGCATCCGGCACCACGGGCCAGAAATACGCCTTGCCGTTGACCCGGTCGATGTAGTACTCGCCGGGCTGGTCGAGTTCGGAAAGCAGATTGAGGGCATACCAGCGGGCACGGCCGGGGGTGATGCCGTACTGGGGCTTGATGCCGGGATCGCGCTGGATCAGGTTCCGGGCGGCGTCGATTCCCCGGATCGGCTCGTAGATTTCGGCCCAGTCATGGTGCCAGTAGGCGAAAATCCAGGGATCGCTTTCCTCGGTCCAGCGGGCGACGCGGTCGGTATCGAGGACCACCTCGGTGATGCTCGGGCGCTCGCCGATGCCCCGGAAGCCCTCGTTGGGCCAGCGGGCCAGGGTCATGGGCTTGTCGCCCGCGAAGAGTTCCGCCTCGGCGGGCGGGCTACCCATGGAAAAACCGCGCACCCGAATCTCGCCCAAATTGGTGATTCCCTGGGCGGCCAGATCGGCCACCCGCACCTGGCCCCGGGCCTCGGGGGCGAGGCGTTCGAGAATGGCGGGATCGGTCACCGGCTGCCAGTCGCGCACTTCGGCCCCGCCGGAAAAACGGACCTCGGCACCGGGCGCGGCCCGGTAGACGATGGGCGCGGCGGGGGTGCCCGAATCCGCCTCGGCGAAGGCGGCCGCCTCGACGAAGCGATAGGTTCCGGCGGCGAACTCGACGATCACCGGCCCCTGGTCCTTCACGGCGCGGACCCGGTCCCTGGCCCCGGCCAAACTGAGCAGCGGGGCCTCGCGGGTGCCCGGATTGGTGTCCTGTCCCGTGGGCGCGACATACAGGGTGGTCTGGGCGGCGGCGGCAGTGGCGAGCAGAGCGCTCGTCATGGTCAGGAGCCAGGTATTCATGATGTCGTCCTTATGTGGGGGAAAGAGACAGGACAGTAGTGGCTTTGCCGCAGGGTGCAAGTCAACCCTCCCGGTCGAGCCGGTAATGCAGCTTTTCCTCGGCCACCCGCCAGACCTCGCGGCGGTCGGGCAGCTCGGCGTAGGACAGGGTCTCCGTCCGGGGGGAGAGTTCCCCGACCACCCGTTCGAGAACGGCCAGCGGGTCCTGCCGCAGCTCGCATTCCCAGACCACCAGCACCCGCCAGCCCAGCGCCGCGAGCGCCGCCCGGTTGGCCGCGTCCCGCGCCACGTTGCGGGCGAATTTCTCGGTCCAGAACTCGCGCCGGGAACGGGGCAGCGACGCCTGCCGGCAACCCTCGTGCCGATGCCAGAAACAACCGTGGACAAAGATCACGGCGCGATGCTTGCGCAGCACAATGTCCGGCTTGCCCGGCAAATCCCGGCGGCGCAGGCTGAAGCGGTAGCCGCAGCGGTGCAGCAGCGAGCGCAGCACCAGCTCGGGCTTGGTGTTGGCCGAACGAATCCGGCCCATCACCCAACTGCGCTTTTCCGGGGTCAGTGAATCGCTCATGGGAACCCAAGGTGGAATGGACAAATGCACGTCGCCACACTATAGGGGCAACGGAATCGTTTGGCACGGGTCCAATGCCCACCGAACTGTCGATCTTGTCCTATTTTGTGGAAATCCGCCTATGACACGCTGGATTCTAGTGCTGATTGCATGGTGCCTGTGCTCGTTGCCGGTCGCCCGGGCGGACGAGCTGGCCAGTCTGGCCGAGCGCATCCGCCGCAATCCCGGCACGGCCGCCCGCGAGGGCGCCTTCCGGCAACTGGTCATCACGGGGCTGGCCGAGGGGAAAGCGCGCGAGGCGCTCCAGTCTCTGGCGGATTTCATCGGCCTGGGGTTCAACCGCAATCCCAAGCGTGAATTGAGCGTTCAGCAGCTCGATCTGCTGGCCCATGCCGCCGACGCCTCGGTCTTCCTCGCCCTGGCCGAGCGCCGGGGGGGGAGCACCGCCTACCGGCGGGACGTGCTCGACTGGCTGGCGGGCGACGCGGAACGCTTCGAGCTGCTCCTGAACACCGTCGCCCCCGAGGACGACTGGCAGGCCATGATGGACATTTTCAGCCAGTTGTACGACCGCGACCCCAAACAGCGCGACGAGTACTTTGCGCTCATTCTGGCCCTGGCCGTGGTCTGGGACCAGCCCCGCCCCCCCCTGCACCGCCAGATGGGCGGCAAGCAACTGCCCTACCAGCCCGATGTGCCGGCCCGCTACGAGTATTTCCGCGACCTCTACGCCTCCCGCCGGTCCGCCATGCCCTACCGCGACCTTTCCGTCACCGCCCTCACTTTCGTCGTCGACGTCCCCGTCCCCCTCGAGGAACTCCGCTGGCTGCGGGAGAACGAGCAGCCCCGGGCCTGGGACAAGAAATACAGCGACATCGTCTATTCCGACCGCCGCCTCAACGCCAAAATCTACCAGTGGCCCCACGGTCCCTACACCCTGGCGGCCATCAAGCAGCATGGCGGCATCTGCGTGGACCAGGGTTACTACGCCGTTCTCGCCGCCCGCGCCTGGGGGCTGCCCGCCCTCCTCTTCACCGGCGACGGGCGTCGCGGTCCCCATGCCTGGTTCGGCTACATGCGCAACAAAACCAGTTGGGAAACCGAAGTGGGCCGCTACACCTACGACAAATACGCCGCCGGACACGCCGTCGATCCCCAGACCAACCAGCCGATGAGCGACCACTACGTCGAGTACGCCTGCGACCGCACCCTGGCCTACAACCGCTACCGCGGCGCCGCCCGCTTCGCCCGGCTGGGGCACGTCCTCGCCGCCCTCGGCTATCCCACCGCCGCCCGCCAGGCCGCCGAACGCAGCGTGACCGAGGCCCCACTCTACGAGTTCGGCTGGCAGGTCCTCGAAACCCTGCTCGCCAAGGAAAAGGCGAACCAGGAACTGGTCGACCTCCTCGAACGCAAGGCGATCACCTTCCGCAGGCACGACGAATTCGTCGCCCTTATCCGCCAGCGCCAGGCCGAAGTGCTCCGCGCCATGGGCCAGAACGAGCGGGCGGACCGGCTCATCGACCGCAAGGCGCGCAGCATGGGCCGCGGCGACCGCGACGACCTGGCCCGCTTCCTATCCAACGAGCAAATCAAAAACGCCTACGAGAAGGGCGATTATGCCGGCGCCCTGAAACGCTTCGAAAACCTGCTGCGCGACCAGCGCCAAGAAGGGCACAAGGTCTTCGGCCTCATGGAGGAATACCTCGCCCTGGCAGCGGCCACCGACCAGAACGCCGAAGCCGCCAAATTCCTCGGCCGCTTCGTCAACACCCTGCGTGGGCTCTATGCCCGGAGCAACGACAACGAACGCCTGTTCCTGAACATCCTCGCCAAAGCCTACGAACAGGCGGGCGACGAGCGCAATCTCGCCCGCACCCGGAAACAGCTCGAAGACCTGCGCTGACCGCCAGCCCGGGGGCGAACAGTGGACCAAGTGGACGCAGTGGACCAAGTGGAACCCTACGGCTCTAGCCCCGCGCTTCCGGCAGAATCCGTTTACCGTTTCGCCTCGGGCCAGAGCCGGGAGAGGAGCCAGCGCGCGCTGCCGTTGCGCTGGTCGTTCCCCATGTGGAAGACGAAGGAGACATGCTCGATAAAGCGGTCGTGCTCGGGTGAATCCGCGACCAGCAGCAGCTCGTGCCAGCCGGAGGGGTCCAGCTCGCCCGGTTTGCCACCGCCCAGCGGCAGCCAGAGGGCGCTGCGGGCCGTGATGTCCGTGGGCATGGCGTCGGACTGCCGATCATACCAGGTATCCGTCCGGCGGGGATCGCGGCCGCTGCCGTAGACGCCCGCCGCCACGCAGAAATAGCGGCAGTTGCCGTAGCCGGTGGCCGAGGTGGGGGCCTCACCCCGTTCCCAGGGGCCGTTCAGCTTCTGGTAGAAGGGGCTTCCCGCCAGCATCTTGGAGAGCGGCGAGACACTCTCCAGCGCCTCCGCCAGAGCCGACGCGGGCAACAGACTGGCCAGTCCCTGGTAGGGCGCGGGATTCACCCCGTTCAGAGGCGTCTGCATCAGCACGGCGTGGTCCACCACCCGATGCCCCCCCGCCAGTTCCACGAAACTGCGCACCACCATGCCGCCCATGCTGTGCCCGATCATGTCGATCCGGTCCTCGGGCCGCGCTCCGCGCATCGTCTCCGCCAGCCGGCCGAGAATCTCGGGACCGTCCAGCGCCCCGGCGCTGCGGTACTCGAAAAACGCCACATAGCGGTACTGCCGCAGCAGCGGCGCGTAGGAAAGCAGATCATGCCGGGCCGGGTCCACCCAGCCCTCGGCGGCGAATTTCTCGAAATCCCCCACCCAGGACCGCCCGCTGCACCCCAGCCCGGCCACCAGAATCAGCTTCGGCCCCGGCAGTTGCCAGAGCCGTTCGGCGGCATCCGGCCCCGCATAGCAGGCGAAACGCCGCCCCCCGTCCTGCACCTCGGCATATGCCTGGATGCCGCTCTCCACCAGATACGCCCGCAGAAACGCAAACCGCTCCCAGGGCTGGCTGAACGGCTGCGAGGCGATGTGGAGCGGGGTGGGACGGCTAACCGCCAGATTCTTCCGCCCCAGTTCCGCCGACGAGGCCACCGCCGTCCCCGACGGCACGGCCATGAGCCACCAGTCGACGAGATGGGCCTGCCCCGTCGCGAACACCGGCTGGCAGAGGTAGCCCAGAACCTGCTGGTCCTTCCTCCAGACCACCTGCCGCCGGAACACGACGGGCACCGCCCCCAGTCTGCCGTCCGGGGCCGCGTACCACGTCTCGCCGGTCGCCCGGGATGTCACCGCCGCATACAGGTCCACCGGCCCCGCGAAGCCACCGCCCCGCAGATTCCCGAATCCCGCGCTCCGGGACCCGCTCCGGTAAATCTGGAAGGAAAACGTCGCGGACAGCTCCGGCCTGGCCGCTTCGCCGTAGGCCAGCCCCACCGCCAGAATCCCCAGCCATGCCATCCGTTTCATCCAGAAATCTCCGGAAACGCCAGTTACCATGATCGTCCAATACCATGTTTCCGTTTCAACCGGAATCCAGACCGATTCCTTGCCAGTTTTTCTTGACCTCGGGCCAAACCGCGTCTATTGTTTCGCCGCATCGAAACGAAACGGCGGCATTCAACCCATTTCCCGAGGGAGCATCCCATGAGCAGCCCCACCAAGATCATCCTCAACGATTCGGAAATTCCCCGGCAGTGGTACAACATCGCGGCGGACATGCCGCACGCGATGAAGCCGCCGCTCCATCCGGGGACCGGCCAGCCGGTGGGTCCGGACGACCTGGGCGCGATCTTCCCGATGAATCTGGTCGAGCAGGAAGTCTGCACGGACCGCTGGGTGGACATTCCCGAGCCCGTGCTCGAAAAGCTGCTCCTCTGGCGCCCCTCGCCGCTGGTCCGGGCGAGGAATTTCGAAAAGGCCCTCGGCACCCCGGCCAAAATCTACTACAAGAACGAAGGCGTCTCCCCGGCCGGCAGCCACAAGCCGAACACGGCGGTGGCCCAGGCCTACTACAACAAAATCTTCGGCACCAAGCGCCTCGCCACCGAAACCGGGGCCGGCCAG
>LVAZ01000221.1 GCA_001603055.1 Victivallales bacterium Lenti_02 | reverse complement strand
GGGGCAGGGGCTCGAATGGCGGGACGCGCCGGCCGCGATTGTGCCGCGCGGGGGGGGGAAATGCCTCCAGATCGCGCCCGATAAACCAAGCGCATATGCCACCCTCCACTTGACCCGTCCCGTCACCATCGAAAAGAATCTGATTCTCTCCTTCGACCACCGCGAGGAGGCGCCCGAGGGGTTCGAGGGGGCCTATCTCGGCATGATTTTCACGGTGAATGGCAAGCAGGCATTCTGGCACAGCGACACCTTCTCGGGCGATTGGCGGAGCGTGGACGTGGCGTTGGGCGAACTCAAGCCCACCTTCGGCGTGGACATGGTCCCCGGTCTGGTCATCGACCGCATCCAGCTCTACGCCCGGTCCAAGGATACGAAGGACAAGGGCGACAACCCCTGTCTGCTCAAGGTCTGGTTCGACAATATCCGGCTGCACGTGGGCGACGTCCGGATCACCTCCGTGACCGGCAAGCCCTACATCTGCCACAACAACCCGCCCCTGTTCGACTGGCGCGGCCCCACCGCCCCCGGCACCCGCCTGCAATATTCCCGCGATTCCGCCTTTTCCGAGGGGCAGACCGTCACTGTGCGGCTGGATTCGCCCCGTCCCTTCTATCAGCCCGAACAGCCGCTCGAACCGGGGAACTGGTATTTCCGGCTGGAAACGGTCGGCGAACTCTACGACGGCTGGAGCGGTTCGCAGCAGGTCGTCATCCCCGAACGGACCCACGCCTACCGCCCGCCCCGGCTCGATTTCGCCGCCCTGGCCGCCAAGCCCCGGCCCCGTCTGCTGGTCCGGCTGAACCCCGGCGGCGAACCGGTCGGCGAGGCGGAGCGGGAGCGGCTGGTCCGCCGCGCCCTCGGCTTCGTCGAGCAGGGGATTCCCGAGCATCCCGGCCCCTATGTCAAAGGCGACCCCCGCTGGCCCAACTGGATCGACTGGTACGGGCAGGTGGCGGACCGGACCACCGCCCGCATCGGGCGCAATCTTGAAAACACCGCCCATGCCGCCATTCTCACCCGCGACGAGCGGGCCGTCAATGCCGCCAAGACCCTGCTTCTCGCCGCCTGCGACTGGGACCCCAAGGGCGGCAGCGCCGAACGGCACGGCGATCTCCAGGCCGCCGACCTCCTGCAAGGCATGGTCGCCTGCTACGACGCCTGCGCGGACCGGCTTTCCCCCGAGGAGAAGGCCCAGGTGCTGGCCATCATCGAGGAACGGGTGGTCCAGTTCTACAGCCGCCTCAGCCCTTTCCGCATCAATCCCGCGCAGAACCATCCCTGGCGGAAAAACAGCGTGGTCGCCGATGCCGCTCTGCTCCTCGTCGGGGTCCTGCCGGAAGCCGAGGAATGGCTCGATGTGACCTTGCAGAACTTCGCCTGCCGCATCCTCCCCAGCATGGGCTTCGAGGGGGAGAACCTCGAAGGCATCATGTACTGGGCCTACGGCGTGAACATGCTGGCCCATTTCGCCGACCTCATGCGTTTCCAGGCCGGGGTCGAGGTCTACGACCATCCCTGGCTCGCCCAGACCTGCCGCTACCCGATCTACCTCGCCCCGCCGGGAGCCTACGCCATCAGCTTCGCCGACAACTCTTCGCAGGGCAATGTGAGCATGGTCGGTCCCTATGGCACCTCTCTGGTGGGCCGTCTCGGCCAGCGGGTTGGCGATCCCTACGCGCTGTGGTACGCGGGCATTGCCGGCGACGCCGTCCCCGCCCGGCCCCCGGCGGATATTCCCCAGTCCAAAATCTATCCCCATGCCGGGCTGGCCTTCTTCAACACCTGCCTGTCCGAGGGACTGGAGAACGTCGGCGTCGGCCTGCGTTGCGGTCCCTTCGATGCCGGGCATCAGCACGACGACCTCAACGGCTTCGCCATCCATGCCTACGGCGACAAACTCGCCATCGACGGCGGCTACTACGACTGGTACGGCAGTCCCCATTTCAAGAGCTACTCGATCACCACGCTGGCCCACAACACCCTGCTGATCGACGGCAAATGCCAGAAGCGGGAAGCCCAGGGCAGACTGGCGGAGCATTTCGATTCGCCCGGTTTTGGCTACGTTCTCGGCGATGCTTCCGCCCCCGAGGTCTACCACGGTCTGCTCAAACGCTTCGAGCGGCGCCTGCTGTTCCTCAAGCCGGGCTTCGTCGTGACCCACGATCTGGTGGAGGCGGCGGACCAGCCCGTGCGGATCGACTGGCTCATTCACTCCCACACCGAGGAGGCGTTCCCGGCGGACAGCGCCCGGCGGAGCTTCACCATCCCGCGCCCGCTCGCTTCCCTCGAAGGCCACTTCCTCCTGCCCGAGGCGACGCAACTGACGGTCGCCAAGAGTTTCGATGTAGTCCCCCAGAAACCCCGCGCCTCGGTGGACCTCGCCTGGGACGAGGTGCAGCCGGAATGGACCCTGACCGCCACCGACGGCGAGCGGCAGGCGGCGGGGCAGTTCCTCGCGGTCATGGGCATCCAGCGTCCCGGCGAGAATTTCGTCTTGGAACGCTTCGCCGTCCCCGGCGTGGTCGGCTGCGAAATCCGCACCGCCTATGGTCGCTGGCTCGTCCTCGCCCGCCAGCCCGGTGCCGCAGGCCCGGTGGCGGCGAAGGACGTCGAGACCGATGCCGAACTGGCCGCCGTGCTGCTTGATGCGAGCGGCACTCCCGTCAACGCCTTCGCCGCCCGGGCGACCCGTCTCGCCTATCGCGGCCAATCCCTGTTTTCCGCGCCGCAGGCGACGACCTGGTCCCTCGATCAAGGCCGCGCGCCCGTGCCGGTGGCCGGGAGTCTCGTTTTCGCGGGGCAGACCATGCCGCTGGTGGGGGTCGAACATCCCCTTCCCGACGGCAATCTCGCGACCTGGTGGGCGACGCTGCAATCCCCGGACCGCGCCCGCTGCCGGGTCGCCGTCGAGGGCTGGACCGGCCCGCGGCCGCCCCATATCCGGCTGAACACCAAACTGCTGGAGGGGGAGGAAATCCTCCTCGAAGCCGGGACCAGTTGCCTGTCCATCACCGGCAGTGGTCGGTTCGACCGCGTGGTGCTCGCCCCCCGCCAGCACCGCGCCGTTCCGGCCTTGGTTCTGCCCAAGGACACCCAGCCGGGCACCGGCGATGTCGTGATCGACACCGACGCCCCCGGCCCCGTCCGCGAACACGGCAACAAAGGGCGCACCGTGGAGAAAATCGGCGCGGCGGGCGGCAAGGCCTACTGCCACATCGACGGCCCCATCCAATGGGCCGAATGGGAATTCACGGTTCCCGCCGACGGTCAGTACCAGCTCCTGGTCCGCGCCGCCAGCGATGCGGCCGCCATCGACCGGGAAATCCTGATCGACGGGGCACCGTTCCCCGCCCCCGACACCATGGTCCGCATGGCCGGCACCGGCGGCTGGTGCCGCACCGCCGACGACTGGGGCTGGGCCCAGATCGCCGACCCCGACGGCCTTCCCGCCACGGTTTTCCTCCGCCAGGGAACCCATACCCTCCGCTGGACCTACATCGACGCCTCCCAGAACCTCGACCTCTTCGTCCTCCGTCCCAAGCAGTAATCGAGGGTCCTTTGAACAGCCGGTTCGATCTCTGGATTGCCGCTCTGGCCATGCTGGGTCTTGGTCTTGCCTTGGCCGTGGCGGCGCATCGGCTCACGGCCCGGTTGCGGGGGTGGCGCTTGGGCGTGGTGGGCGCGGGGTTGACGTTGCTCATGCTCCTGTTTGCCTTCACCTTGTCGGATGCCGTCGTTCTGGCGGTGCTCATGCCGACGCGCCTGCTGCCGATTTGCGGCAACTTGGGATTCCTTCTCGCCCTGCCCATCGGGGCCGTCTTGCTGCGCGCCGCCATTCCTTGGTGGCGGCGGGGAGTTTTGGCGTTCGCTCTGTCGGGGCTGGCATTCTGGTCGCTGGTCCGTCCGTTGCTGGCGGAGACGCCAGTCTGTTCGCATCAATGGCAGGGGGAGGTCTGCATCCAGACCCAGCCCGCGACCTGTTCGGCGGCGGCGGGGGCCACGCTGCTGCGGCACTACGGAATCGAGGCGAGCGAGGGGGAGATGGCCGACCTTTGCCTGACCACCGCGCAGGGGACCACGTTTCACGGGCTATTCCGTGCGCTGCTGATTAAAACCAGGGGCACGCCCTTCCGACCGGTGGCGCGGCGCGTGACGCTGGCGGACTTGCAGGCCGCCGAAGACCTCCCCGCCATCGTCAATGTGGCGCTCACCGGCGAAGTCGCTGAACGGGATGAACGGTATGCCCGCGACTGGGGTTGGAAGATAGGCGTCTCCCATGCCGTGGTCGTGCTGGCCTTTCCCGGCGACGACCGGGTGCTGATGGCCGATCCCTCGGTTGGCCAGGAACATTGGAATGTCGTGGGGCTGCGCGATTTGATGGGGGGGGATTGTATAGTGATAGTTCCCCGAAAAGAGTGTGCGTTGTCCCGCAACCAGCCTTAGGTTTTACGAAGGGGTATCGCCATGATTCCCGAACCCGGCAATCCCGATCTCCGCGTGACCGAACAGGATGTGTGCGCAGGCTTCCGGCGGGCGGGGGCCGTTCCCGGCGACCTGCTGCTCTACCACGGCTCGATGCGCAGCATGGGGTATTTGGTGGACGGTCCCGCCACCTTCATCGCCGGGGCGCTGGCCGCTGTCGCCCCGACGGGCACCGTGGCCGCGCCGACTCTCTGGTATCACGACGCCACGCCGCCGCTCGATCCCAAGGACTTCGATCTGGCCACCTCGCCCAGCTATGTCGGCACGCTCACCGAGGCCCTGCGCACCGATCCCCGCAGCATCCGCAGCAACCAGTTTTCCCATTCGGTGAGCGCCATCGGTCCCCGCGCCGCCGAACTCGCCGCCGACCACGGGGCCTATGGCCGCCGCCATTCGCCCTGGAGCGACCGGGCCTTCGCCGACGCCAGCCCCTGGGTGCGGCTCTACGCCTGGAACGCCCTCTACTGCTTTGTCGGCGTCACCATGCGGGTCTGCACCATGAAGCACTACATCGAGGCCCGTTTCGTCGAGGAGACCCTGCGCCCCGTGCCCGCGCCCAAGCAGGAGGAACTCCGCCGCCGCCTGCGCGCCATCGACGGCATGGGCACCATCTGGCCCTTCTACAACAGCGAGAAGATGGAGGAGCAACTCAAAGCCGAGGGGCTGATCGTCTACGACCGCATCGGTGCTGCCACCCTGCGCGCCATCCGCGCCCGGCCCTTGGTCGAACGCACCTACGCCCTGCTGCAAGCCGAACCCGCCGCCTGGTTCAGCGAGGAGTTCCTGCGCTGGCTGGACGAGGCGAGGGAGGGGGTCGGCCATGCGCTGGCTTGACACCCACAACCACCTGTGCGACCTCGCCCCCGACGGCACCCCCCGGCCCGGTTTCCACCACGACATTCGCGCGGTTTTGGACCAAGACCCCAACGAGCTGCATCTGGTGGTTTGTCCGGACGGTGCCCGCATGTCCCGCATTGGCCGCGATCCCGCCGCCATGCTGGCGGGCGCGGAAATGATCCGCGCCGCAGTCCAGGCCGGCGACGGGCGGCTCCACGGCGCCTGCATGGTCAACCCCCGCTTCCCGCGCGAGGCGCGGCAGACGATGGATCGTTGCTTCGGCGACTGGGGCTTCGTCATGCTGGGCGAAATGATGCAGTACAGCATGGGGTTCCGCCTCGCTGAGCCGGTCTGTGTCGAGCTGCTCCGCCATGCCGCCGACCTGCATGTCCCGGTCATGGTTCATATCGCCACCTTCGACGTTTCCCAGGGGGAACTCACCGGCACCGGCCAACTGGCCGATTTCCTGCTCGCCGCCGAAGCCGTTCCCGAGGGACGCTATATCCTCGGCCACTTCATCGGCATGCCCGAGAACAATCCGCCCCATGTCCTCCACTACCTCGACGCCATCGCGGCCCGCTACGGGGTCTGGCCGCGCAATTTCTGGGCGGAAATCCGGGATTTCTCCTCGCCCGGACTCGCCGTGGCCCTCGCCCGGATTCCCCACGACCGGTTGGTTTCCGGCAGCGACTGGTGCAATCGGGGCGAACCGCCCCATGCCCCCTACGGCACCGCCTTCGACGCTACCCTCAACCATGTTCCCAATCCCTACGCGGACGAGCCTTCCTCCGCGTTCTTCGCCGCCTGCCTGCGCCAGCAGGGACTCACCCCGGAAACGGTCGAACGGATCGCCTACGGCAACGCCGCCCGGCTGCTGGGGCTTGTTCCCGCAAACGACACGGCCCCCGCCGCGCCGCCGTGCGGCCCCCTGCCGACGGACTGGATTCCCGCCGAAAGCCCTTGGCTGTACCTCACCGGCATTCCCGCCGATGCCACCGAGCAGGAGGTGGCCGGGGTACTCTCCGCCTATGGCAGCGTGCGCACGGTCCGGATTGGCCGCGAAGCCGCCACTGGACGTTCCTGGGGACATGCTTTCGTGCAGTTCGACTCCCCGTGCTCCGCCCAGGAACTCCACGCCAGCATCCGCCAGTTCGAGGCCTTCGGCACCCGTCACGCCGCCCTCATTCTCGCCCCGCCGGCCTGAGTTGTCAGCGGCTAACTGACAACGAGAGGCAGGGTTTCCGACATGTTTGGTTTAGCGAATTGTTTCCATAGCTTGAACCGCTTGCCGGGTGTACGTTGCTTTCCTTGAGTTCTGGATATGGAAAAGGAACCGGTCATGGCGATTTTGGTTGGCCACGGGCGTTGTGACATCACTCCTCCTCTGGGCATCGGCATGGTGGGCTACGCCAGCCGCAAGGAGGGGGCGACGGGGGTGCATGACGAGCTGTTTGTCCAGGCGGTGGTGCTCGACGACGGCGCGGCCCCGGTCGCGCTGGTCGCCTACGATCTCTGCCTGCTGACTCCGGCTCTGGCAACCGAGTTCAAGGAAGCCATCCGGCAGGCCACGGGCCTGACCCCGGAACAGGTGTTTCTGAACACCTCCCACACCCATGCGGGGCCAACGCTTGGCGGCTATGGCGACGTGACCGAACAGGTGCTGGCCTATCGGACCGTCGTGATCGACCAGACCATCGAGGCGATCCGGACCGCCCGCGCGGACTGCGTGCCCGCGACCTTCCATGTGGGCCATGCCCCCCTGGACATCGGCTGCAACCGCCGGGAAACTCTCCCCGGCGGCAGGGTGATTCTGGGACACGACCCGAACGGTCCCACAGTGCATCAGGTGACGGTGTGGCTGTTCTCCCGGCTGGACCGGCCCGATCTGGCGGTTTTCAGCACCCCGATGCACGGCACCACGCTGGGCGGGCAGAACCGGATTCTGTCGGCCGAATGGATGGGTATGGCTATCCAGTATTTCGAACGGGACTACCCCAATCTCCGGGCGGTTTTTCTCCAGGGCTGCGGGGCCAACCAGGACCCGTACTACACCCGGGTGGAGGGTGGTCGCGGCACCTTCGCCGAACTGGAGGAGCATGGCCGCAAAACCGCCATCGCCATCGCGCAGGCCGTCGCCGCCGTCCGTCCCCTCGATCCCTCGCCCATGCGCGTGGTCCTGCGCCGGATCGGGCTGGCCCCCAAGGAGGCGGGCGGCGAGCCGCAAACCCTGATTCTCCACGGTCTGCGGCTGGGCGAGGCGGCGTTGCTGAGTCTGAACGCCGAAACCTTCGTCGAATTCGCCCAGCATGGGGAAGCGGTCAGTCCCGCCGTCGAAACCCTGATTCTCGGCTATACCGACGGCAATATCGGCTACCTCTGCACGGCCAACGCCCACAAGGAGGGCGGCTACGAGGCCGGGACCACCCGCGTGGCCCCTGAATCCGAAGCCGTCGCCAAGGCCGCCATAGGCGAGTTGCTCGCCGAATTGCAGCGCTGAACGGGGCCGGGTTGTTTCACGGCGGATCGCCAGTAGGTTTCGGGAAGCGATTCCGAATCCCTACTGGAGTTTTGCCATGTTCCGTCGTCGCGTTCTGTGTCTGCTGGGTTGCCTGTTCGGTCTGCACCTTTCGGCGGAAGTGTTCCGGGTGCAGCCGGGCGAGAATGTGCAGGCGGCTCTGGACCGGGCCAATCCGGGCGACACGGTGCGCCTGGCCCCTGGAATCCATCGCCAGCGGGTGACGATGGCGCGCAGCGGCGAATTCGGCAAGCCGATTGTGCTGGAAGGGGAGCCGGGAGCGATTCTCGACGGCAGCGAGCCGACGGAGCTGAAATGGGAACCGGCGGAGGACATCGCGCCAGGCGTCTGGCGCTGCCCGTTGCCCTTTCTGCCCTACTTGGTCACGGTCGAGGGCAAGGTCATCACCATGCTCCAGGAAAGCCGGGTCGATCCGGCGCAGGTGAAGGACCCGGAATGGCACTGGCCGCGCATCTTCCGCGAGGGCATCGGCCGGAGCAAGTGGGATGGCGTTCGCGCTCTGGGCATGTATCGGCAGCAGGAACGCGAGTTCCTGCTCAAATTCGGGGATATGCGCGACCCCCGGGGGCTGGCGATGACCGTGGCCCCGAAAGAGGCCTGCGTCCATGTCATCGGGGCCGACCGCTGCGTGGTGCGCGGCCTAGCCATGCGCAATGCCGCCTACGGGGTGCTGGTCGAGAACTCGATCGGCACGGTGATCGAGGGCTGCACCATCGGGCCGGTGGACTACTGCGTCTGGCTCGACAGCGGCACCTACAAATGCACGGTCCGCTTCAACGAGATGTTCCAGAATCCCTACGCGGCATCGAGCCCCTGGGAGGCCGGGTCCTGGGACAACTGGAAGGCCCACAAAACCGGCGGATTCTACGACCGCTACGGGGTGCAGATTCACCGGACCCTGGGCTGGCATGAGGTCCATGACAACTACATCCACCACATCTGGGGCGGCATCGAGGACCGGGGCGGTCCCGGCGAGAACGTGGGCCTGAACATCCACCACAACCGGATTCACTGCATCAACGATGACGGGCTGGAGCCCAACGGGGCCGGGGAGCATTGCCGCTGGCACAACAACATCGTCTCCGAATGCATCTGCGGCTTCCGCATCAAGCAGATCAAGGTCGGCCCGCTCTACGCCTACCGCAACATCTTCTTCCACAACAAGGAGGACTACCGCAACTACGGCGAGGTGGAGTTGCAGCCGGCCTGGGTCTACGTGTACCACAACACCAGCACCTCCCGCCGGGCCATTCAGTCCAACAAGGTCTTCGGCATCGGCACCCCGAACTACCATTTCTTCAACAATCTCTTCCACTGCAACGGCTGGTGGGGGAACACCGGCAATTCGGTCGAGCCGAACTGGTCCGGTGACTTCAATGTGTACAGCCAGCAGGAGGCGGGGCGCAGTTGGGACGAGGACCAGGTCCGCGCCGCCGCGCTCGGGCTGGACCGCAACAGTCTGTGGACCCTGGACGCGCCGGGCTTCCGCGACTTGGCCGCGCGGGACGTCAGTCTGGCCGAAAACAGCCCGGCCAGGAGCCGGGGAGGGGACCTGCGCACCCTGCTCGGCTTCCAACTGCCCGGTCTGCCCGAGGGGGCGAAACCGGATGCGGGCGCCCTCCAGTTCGGCGAGCCCATGCCGGTCCTTCCCCGCCGCCGCGAGGATGTGGCGGTGGTCGAGGCGGGTTTCTGGCCGGCGGCGGACGACCTGCCTCCGGTTCCCTGGACCGGTCCCAATCTCCTGCCCAACGGCGGTTTCGAGGAGGGGCTGGCAGGATGGAACGCGGGCGCGAACTGCGAGTGGATCGAGGCGGACGGGTTCGTCCGCCTGACCCGGACGACGGAATCGGTGGATGTGAACCGGGTGCTCGAAGGGCTGGTTCCCGGCGAGCGCTATTGTCTGGTCTACCGTTCGCGGAAAAGCACGGCGAAGGATATGCGGATCATCCTCCGCGAACTGAAACAGGATCGCTACATCGCCTCGGGCAGGGGTTGGTCCGGCGACCAGTGGCGGCAGACGGTGCTGGGTTTCGTGTATCCCCGGGATGCCGGTCTGCGCCTCGAAATCGGCCCCCGCGACCCCGGCAGTTGCGAACTGGACGGCTTCGCCATATACCGCGCGGCGGATTTGACCTGGCGAATCGGCGAGGGCGGGGAACTGCCCATCCATCCCGGCACCGCAAAAGGGAAGCCGTAGGTCTGCGGCGTCCGGGTTCCGTTCAGGGCAAGGCGTGGAGCCATTCGCCGATGCCGTCGAGGGCCATCTGGGTGCCGATGGTCATGACGATCAGCCCGGTGATGCGGATGAGGGCACCAAGGACGTTGAAGCGGGAGAGGGCTGCGGCGATGGGGTTCGAGAGGCGCATGATGACGTGGTTGACCAGCAGGGCGGCGACGACGGCGGCGACGGGGACGAAGAGGCCGTCCCGCGAGCGCAGGGCGATGCTGGCGGCGATGGCGGCGGGACCGGCGATCATGGGGCAGGCGAGGGGGACGATGGCCAGGTCCCGGAACCGGCTATGGGTGTCGTGCTCGAAGAACACACCCCGGCGCAGGGCGTGGAATCCCACCCAGAACAGCACGGTTCCCCCCGCCAGCCGCAGGGCGTGCAGCTCGACCTGGAACACCCGGCGCAGGAAGAAGTCCCCGAACACCATCGCCCCGATCAGGATGCCGCCCGCCACCAGGCTGGAGCGGGCGGTCACCGCCTTCAGTTCCGTGGCGCCTTCCCCCGTTGTCGTCATGGCGGAAAGCACCGAGACCTTGCTGATGGGGTTGATGAGGGCGAGCACGTAGAGGGTGTCGACGCCGATCCGGGTCAGGGTGTCGAGCATGGTCGTTTAGTCCCGCAATTCCTTGGGGTTGACGAAGGCGGTCCGGATGGCCCGGCCGGGATGGAGGTCGAGCCAGGTGTCCAGATCGAGCCGGAAGACGCACAGCCCGCCCGGCTTGAGGGAGTCGGGGAGACGCCCGCCGAGCCACTCCGCGAAGTCCTCGAGCCCGGCGTTGTGCCCCACCACGACCGCCGTATCCACCGCGCCGGGCAGGGAGCGGATTTCGGCGGCGATGTCCTCGGCGTCCACCAGATACAGCGCGCGGTTCAGAACCACCTCGGGTGCCGGGGTGAAGCCTGCCGCGAAGACAGTGGCCGTCTCGCGCGCCCGGCGCGCGTCCGAGGACAGAATCCATTGCGGCAGCAGGCCCAGTTTGTGGACGAAGTTGGCGATGTGGGGGATGTCCTGTTCGCGGGCGCGCGGAACAAGCGGCCGTTCCCAGTCGGAACTGCCGTCGTGCGGCGATTTGCCGTGGCGCAAAATCAGTAGCATCTTCATGGGGTGGGATTATCCTTTGCCGTCCGGACGGCACCATGCCCAGCGAACCGCCCGGCGTCAAGTCGCCAGCCCTTGGAGAATCGGGAATACCCCTATGTTCGAACGCATCTTCAAGCTCCGCGAGCATCGTACCAACGTTCCGCGCGAGTTCTTCGCCGGTCTCACCACCTTTCTCACGATGTCGTACATCATCTTCGTGAACCCAAGCATTCTGGCCGATGCCGGCCTGCCCCGGGAGGCGCTGATCACGGCGACCATTCTGGCCTCGGTGGCGGGCACCGCCCTGGTTGGCCTGTGGGCGAACGTGCCCTATGCGATGGCGCCGGGAATGGGGTTGAACGCCTATTTCGCCTACACGCTGGTCCTGCATCAGGGGGTGCCCTGGGAGACCGCGCTCGGGGTGGTTTTCCTCTCCGGCATGGTGTTTCTGGTGCTGACCCTGGCGGGGGTGCGCGAAAAGGTGGTGGCCGCGATTCCGCTTTGTCTGCGTCTGGCGGCGGGGGGCGGCATCGGCTTGTTCATCGCCCTTATCGGCTTCCAGAACATGGGTCTGGTGGTGGCGAACGAGGTCACTCTGGCGAAACTTGGCAGCATCACGCCCCCGGTTTGGCTGGGATTGGGCGGGCTGCTCTTGCTGGGCGTGCTCGAGGCGCGCAAGGTGCCGGGGGCCATTCTGCTTTCGGTGCTGGCCACTACCGGAGTGGGGATGGCGCTGGGCAAGACGCCGCTGCCGGACGGGGTGCTGTCCCTGCCCCCCAGCCTAGCGCCGATCGCCTTCAAGGTGGATATCCTCGGCGCTCTCAAGGTCTCCCTGATCGCGCCGATCTTCTCGCTGATGTTCGTCGATCTCTTCGATTCCGTCGGCACCATCGTGGCCTGTTCGCACCAGGCCGGCATGATCGACAAGGATGGCCGCATCCACAAGATCGACCGGATTCTCGAAGCCGACGCCATCGCCACCGTCGTCGGCAGCCTGCTCGGCACCAGCACCACCACCACCTATCTCGAATCGGGCAGCGGCATTGCCGCCGGCGGGCGCACCGGGCTGACGGCGGTGAGCGTCGCCTTCTTTTTCCTGCTTGCCTTGTTCTTCACGCCCCTGATCGGCGCGGTTCCCGCGTTCGCCACCGCCCCGGCCCTGGTCGGCGTGGGGGTTTTCATGTTCCAGAGCATCAAGGCGATCGATTTCACCACCTTCGACGAAGCGGTGCCGGCCTTTCTGACCATCATCCTGATGCCGCTGACCTATTCGATCAGCAACGGTCTCATCTTCGGCTTCCTCTCCTACATCGTCATCGCCGTGCTCTGCGGCAAATGGAGCAAGCTCAACCCCGTCCTGCTGGTGGTCGGACTCCTCTCCCTCCTGCAGATACTCATCGAGGCCGGCTGTCTGAAATAGGGCAAAAAAGTGCCGGAGTGTTGCTCGCGGATGCTCCCGACTGCACCCGCGAACGCCACTCCGGCGAGGACGGACCCGGCACCTCTCGGGTACCGGGCCTAGACTTGGACCATCTTCATGTACTTCTGGGACAGGCGTTCGATGCCGCCTTCGACGATGCGGACGCCGTTCTCCCAGCGGAGGCCGAAGTCGCGGTCGTAGAAGAAGGTGTCCACCTGGAAGGTCATGTTCTCGGCGAGGTTGTAGGTGGAGGTGGATTCCATCCAGGGGCGCTCGACCTCCATCATGCCGATGCCGTGGCAGGGACCGTAGAGCAGGTATTGGCCGAAGCCGCGGGACTTGACGAATTCCTCGTACTCCTTGACGACGGCGGCGGCGGGCTTGCCCGCGCGGAGCAGTTCCTGGGTCTTGAAGTGGGCTTCGAGGCCGAACTCGACCAGCCGGTGCTTGCGCTCGGGGAGCGGCCCGATGGAGAAGGGCAGGCCGACGCTCGAGGAGTAGCCGCAGACGCGGGCACCGATGTTGAGCTGGATGACCTCGTTGGCCTTGATGGTGTTGTGGGTGGGGCGGCTGATGGCGTTGCAGGTGGCGGGGCCGCAGAAGACGTAGAGGGCGTGGCCCTCGTACTCGGCCCCGTGGCGGTAGAGTTCGCGCTGGGCGATGCCGGTGACCTGGAGTTCGGTCATGCCCGGCTTGATTTCGGCGAGGACGGCCTCGACGGCCAGTTCGCTGATTTCGAAGGCCCGCTTCATGCAGGCGATTTCGGCCTCGGTCTTGATGGTGCGGAGGCTGACGAGGGTGTCGTCGGCCTTGACCAGCTCGGTGTCGGGCAGTTGCTGGCGGAGGCTCATGTAGACGGGGAGGGGGGTGATGGACCAACTGGCGATGCCGAGTTTCTTCGGGGTCTTGCCGCCGAGGGCCTTGGTGGCCACGTCGCGGTAGTTGGCCACGGCGATGCCGGGATACTCGGGGTCGGCGGACTCGCGGTACTCGACCATCTTCTCGATATGGGGAATCTTGCTGCGGCCCTTGGCGTATTCCTCGCTCTCGGGGCCGATCAGGAGGACCGGTTCGCCCGCGGCGGGGACGAAGACGGCGGCGCTCTCGAAGGTGGGCCAGTTTTCGCTGAGATAGCGGACCCCGGCGCAGTCGGCCTCGTTGCCGTGCACCAGGACGGCGTCCAGCCCGGCGGCCCGGACGTTGGCCTGGAGCCGCTGCACGCGCTTGCGGTATTCGCTGTCGGGAATGATGGCCATGGGAAAGTCTCCTGACGGACGGTGCGGATGGTGGAATCGACTGACGAAGTATATACCACTATGGCAAGGGCATGTCAAGAATAATCGAGTTCAATGGTCGGTTATGGCTGGAATTTTGAATATACCGGTATATTCTATTGGCCATGGAGACGAACCTACCGAAATACCGGCGGATCGCGGCATTGCTGGAGCAGCGTCTGGCGGGCGGTGAGTTTCCCGCCGGGGAGGCGCTGCCGGGCGAGAAGCGCTTGGCGGAGGAGCTTGGCGCGAACCATTTGACCGTGCGGCGGGCGCTGCGGCTGCTGGTGGAGCGGGGGTTGGCGCATACGGTGCCGAGCCGGGGGACGTATCCGGGGCCGGGGCCAGGCTCCGCCCGGGATTCCGGGGGGGCGCGGAATTTGGTGGGGATGCTGTTTTCGGACGCGGACCCGTATTTTCTGCGGATTCTGAGCGAGCTGGAATCGCTGATGTCGGCGCGGGGGCTGTCGCCGGTAGTGCGGCTGAGCCGGGGGAGCCCGGCGCGGGAGGTCGAGATCATGCGCGAGTTCCAGCGGCTCGGGGTGCGGGGAGTGCTGGCGGCCCCCTTGTCCGGGAGTGTGCAGGCTTACCGCCAGCCACATTTGCCGGTGGTCTTTTTCGACTCGCGGCTGGAGGAACTGCCGATTCCCTACGTGGTGACGGACGATTTCCAGGGCACCCGCTGGGCGGTCGAGCATCTGCTGGGGCTGGGGCACCGGCACATCGCCCACATTGGCAGCGGCGGCGAGGCCACGAGCCGGGACCGGCTCCGGGGATTCGAGGCGGCGCTGGCGGCGGCAGGGGTCCAGGTCCCGGCGGAATTCCGCCAGGGGCGCGAGTATTCCCGCGAATGGGGGCATCTGGCGGCGGAGCGGCTGTTCGCCCAGCCGGTGGCACCCACCGCTCTGGTCTGCGGCAGCGACGTGATTGCCGCCGGGGCGCTGCGCTATCTGGTCGAGAACGGGCGGCGCTGTCCCGAGGATGTGTCGCTGATCGGCTACAGCGATTCGGAATTGAGCCGCGACTTGCAGTTGACGACGGTGCGCCAGCCGCTGGAAAGATTGGCCGCGACTGCCTGGCGTCTGCTTGCAGCTTTGTTCGAGGGGCATCATACTCCCCGTGAGAATCGGCTGGAGACCTCCCTGGTCGTCCGCCGCACCACCGCACCACCAACCGTCTGACTGGAGCAGCCGAACGTGAGTAATTCCCTCCCCATCGGTCTTGGCTTTGTCGGGGTCGCCAATATGGGCACCCTGAACATCAAGGAGTTCTTCAAGCAGGCGGATGCCCGCGTGGTGGCGGTCTGCGATGTGGACACTGGGCATCTGGCCAAGGCCAAGGCATTGGTGGACGAGCACAATGGCGACACGGCCTGTCTGACCTTCCACGATTTCCGCGAACTCAACGCCTGTCCCGCCGTGGATGCGGTGGTGGTGACCACCCCCGACCACTGGCACGCCTTGCAGGCCATCGACGCCATGGAAAAGGGCAAGGATGTCTAC
>LVAZ01000220.1 GCA_001603055.1 Victivallales bacterium Lenti_02 | reverse complement strand
CCATCCGGGCCTCGGTGTAGTTTTCGAGCACATTGGCGGCGTGCCAGACGAAATTGCCGCTGCACGCATGGCGCAGACTGTGATTGCCCAGCTCATGGCCGCGCGCCGCCGCCGCACCCCAGTCCGCCGCCCGCGCCGCCGCCCGTTCCACATTCACGTAGAACGTGGCCCGCGCGCCGCAGGCATCGAGCACCGGCACGCCCTGGTCCACCTGCGACTCCCGCGCGTCGTCGAAGCTCAGGCTCACCGCCACCCGCTTGTTTTCCGGCCAGATACGCTCGCTCATGGATTCATCTCCGAAACGATGATTGCACCCGCGCAATATCCGTGGTCAACCGCGCGATTCAACGCCATTCGTGCTTGGGATAACGACGGGCGAGTTCCTGTTTGGCGCGCGGATAGAGTTCGCGCCAGAAGCGTTCGAGACTGTCGGTGATCTGCACCGTGCGCATGTTGGGGGCGAGGATTTCCAGCAGTACGATCACGGCCAAGGAAGCGTTGCCATCATGCCTGCTTCCCCAGGACACAAACAGACTCACTGACGGCAACGTACTTGCCGCGCAACGCCTCCACAAGTTTCTCATGCGTCATAAACAAGCCTTGATTAACCAATTGCACTATTTCGTTACCATTGGCCTCTGAGCAGAGAAAAACCGTCACATGTCTCAAAAGAGCGGTGTCTTCGGTTAGCTGGAACGCTGTCGCCCAACTGGAACCATTCTCAGCAGGAATCGCCACCAGACGAGACCAGTATTTGCTTCCCTTCTCTGAGTGTGGGTTCTGCTGATTCCTCCAGCAGACAGCGACATGTTCCCCACCAACCGCCTTTCCCGACAGATGGATATGCATATCCTTGTCTATCCAAGAGACACTGGCGTCTACCGTGCAGAAGGTGCTCTCGCAGACCGCCTGCAAAATCTCATCTGCTGCTGGCCCAACTGCCGCCTTCCAGTTATTGTCACTGCGCCCATTCTCATAGAGTGCCACAGTGACTCCGTTCAGATCCGATGGGACAACGACGCCACCATCGGATGGAGTGGCTATGAAACACCTCCTCCTCCCGATCCGGCCGATGAAAAGGCCAAGTTCGAAGATAACGTTGTCTCTTGGAGTCAGAATGTCTTTGTCCCTGCGAACAGACTTGTCGTCGGGGGAGAGGATGAAGAGCGCATAGTCATAGTTTCCACACTGCGACTCAAGAGACTCAATTGTGCTATCGCTGAGGCCGAAGAAACCATCCTTCCAGACGGTTACTTCGCAATGATCCATCAGGTTTCGATGGAAAGCACGCGCTATACGTTGAGCTTCAGACGAACAACCAATGAATAGCGTTGGCTTCCTGTCCATAGCTACCTCTCAGTTCATGACCTCTATCATGTTTTCAGCTTGCTTGGAGATCAGGTGTTCTCGTATGCCACCGACAAATTGTGACAAACCTAGCACAAAATGAACAGTTTACCACCTTGCCTTGCCGGAACAACAAGACATTCCACCTACCGCCATTCGTGTTTGGGATAGCGGCGGGCAAGTTCCTGCTTGGCGCGGGGATAGAGTTCGCGCCAGAAGCGTTCGAGACTGTCGGTAATCTGCACCGTGCGCATGTTGGGGGCGAGGATTTCCAGCAGCAGGGGTACCCGTCCCCCCGCCACCTTCGGGGTCTCGTCGAGCCCGTAGAAATCCTGGATGCGGGATCGGCCGAGCGGGGGCTTGCCCAGCGAGTAGTGAATCTTCATCCGCCGCCCGCTGGGCAGGGTCACGGTGGCCGGGGCCATGTCCTCGACGAAACGCAGATCATTCCAGGAAAGAGCGTGGCGGACGGCGTCGAGGCAGGGGCGGGAACGCACGTCCTTGAACCGGGTCGCCCCGGCGCAGATTTCGCGGACGATCACGGCCCGCTCGGTCTCGTCGTAGGTCGGCAAGCCCCGTTCGGGAAAGACCGAGGCGACCCAGCGCACCCGGTCGATCCAGCTCTCGACGTCCTGATTCCAGCCTTCGAGCCGGAGTTTTCCCGCCAGCACCCGGTCGGCCAGCATGTCGGCGGCGCGGTCGGCGGGGACCTCGGTGGACTCGCTCTCTTCGAGACAGATGCCGAGACAGGCCAGGCGCCGCCGCCGCAATACCTGCTCGCGGCGGTCGTCCCAGACCACTTCGTCCTCGTCCTCCCAGGCCTCCGGGAAATCTTCGAGGAGCCAGTCCTCGCGCACGCCGCAGGCCAGGGAAAGAACGGTTTTCGCCCCCCGGCCCCGCCCGCTGGTCTCGCGGATTTCGGTGACCACCAGCAGGGACTCGTCGCGGGCCACACTCTCGCGGGCCAGCTCGCCGCGCCGCCCCTCGCGCAACTCGCAGATCAAGGTGCCGCGATCCCGCCGCCGGGCCAGCCGGTCGGGAAACGCCCGCAGCAGACAGCGGTTCAACCCGATTCCCGGCTCGGTGCCGACCAGCAGGTCCGCCTGATGGGCGTAGCTCAGAAAATGGGCCGCCGCCTGCCAGATTTGCCGCGAGGCATTGGCGTGGAGATCGAGCCGTTCGCAGGCCTCGCGGTCGAACTGCGCCCGTTTCGCCTCGTGCAGCAGCTCAAGCAACGGCGCGAAATCGGACGGCGGCTCGCTGCCGAAATCGAAATCCTCCCCGCGCTGGCGGCGGCGTTTTTCCGCCGGGGACCCCAGCGTGGGGGGACGCTCCGACAGCACCGCCGCCGCCAGGGCGGCGTCCTCGAGGCAATTCGCCGCCGCGCCGGCTTGGAGGAGCAGGGCCAGCCGGGGATGGGCCGGAAAACGGGAGAGGTCGCGGCCCCGGTCGGTCAGTTTTCCCTGGCTGTCCACGGCGCCCAGCATGGCCAGCAGCGCCCGCGCCTGGGCGAGCGCCTCAGGTCGGGGAGCCTGGAACCAGGGGAAACCGGCCGGATCGTCCACGCCCAGTGCCAGCAGGGTCAGCAGGGTGCCCGCCAAATCCAGGCGTTCGATTTCCGGCGGGGTGCGGGGTTCCTTGTGGCGCTCCTCGCCCGGCGTCCAGAGCCGTCGGCAGGTGCCGGGGGCCTCGCGCCCGGCCCGGCCCTCGCGCTGATCCGCCGAATCCCGCGCGATGGGCACGATTTCCAGCACGTCGAAGCCGCGCACCGCATCGTAGTGGGCCTGCCGCACCTGGCCGGAATCCACCACATGGCGCACCCCGGGAATGGTCAGCGACGTCTCGGCCACATTGGTGGCCACGATCACCTTGCGCGTGTCCCGCCAGCCCACCGCCTCGTGCTGTTTCTCGGGGGAAAGGTCCCCGTACAGCGGGAACACCGCCAGTGAGTGGCTCGGCCAGCGCGCCCGCAGCAGCTCGCTGGCCCGGCGAATCTCGAACAACCCCGGCAGAAAGGCGAGCACATCCCCCTCCGGCTCGCTCCGCAGCACCTCGCCCACCGCCTCGGCCACCGTCTCCCAGACCGGTTTGAGCGACGGCTTGGCAAGATACGAGGTCGCCACCGGGTAGCGCCGCCCCTCCGCGTGCAGATGGGGGCAGCCGTCCAGAAAAGCGCTGACCGGCTCGGCGGCCAGCGTGGCCGACATCACCACCACCGCCAGGTCGGGACGGGAGGTCCGCCGCAGCTCCCGGACCAGAGCCAGGCCCAGGTCCGAGGAAATCCCCCGCTCGTGGAATTCGTCGAACACCACGGCCGCCACCCCGTCAAGATCGCGGTTGCCCATCAGCAGGCGGGGCAGCAGCCCCTCGGTGATAAACTGGATGCGGGTTTCCGCCGACACCTCCCGCTCGTAGCGGGTCTGGAAACCGACCAGCCCGCCCAGCCGTCCGCCCAGCTCCTCGGCCACGCGCCCGGCCAGCAGCCGCGCCGCCAGCCGCCGGGGCTGAAGCACCAGAATCCGCCCCCGCCCGCCCAGTTCGGCCAGCAGATACTGGGGCACCTGGGTGGATTTGCCCGAACCGGTCGGAGCGGTGACCACCGCCGCGCCGCCCGCGCGCAGGGCGGCG
>LVAZ01000019.1 GCA_001603055.1 Victivallales bacterium Lenti_02 | reverse complement strand
CGGGGGGGGCAGTGGACGTTCCAGACGATGCCGTCGGCCCGGTACTCGACGGTGGCGAAGTCGGGGGTGCGGGAGATTTCGAGGGCGTATTCGACGGCGTCGGCCTGGGGGCGCCAGCTAAAGCCGGGGGGGGTGACCTGGCTGGGCATGGCGGGGTCGGGTCGGAAGCCCCACTGGCCGGGGGCGGCGGGGGTTTCGTCGAGGGTCGGAGCACTGTGCATGGCCACTCCCAGGCAAAGACATCCCAGACTCAGGCGCAGAACGGCGGAACGATGTTTCATGACGCTTCCGTTTCCGGGTGGTTGGCGGGGGCGAGACGGCAGCGGGGCACGAAACCCCGCCGGACGAAAGAGGCGGGCAGCACCTGGCGGTTGCGCGCGTCGGTGAAGGGCATCCAGACGCCTTCGGTGAGCAGCAGCTCGTTGGGGCGGATGTCCCGCTTGTAGCCCATGTGCGCGTGGCCTTGCAGGTAGAAACCCAGGTAAACATAGGGCACGTTGCGGGATTGTGCGAACTCGATCAGCTTGTAGATGGCGAACCGGCCGGGGCTGCGGGACAGATAGGCCAGGTCGTAGTAGCAGTAGACGTTCGAGAGCACCCGCTCGGTGAGGTCGAAATGGGACATGCAGACCAGTTTTTCGCCGTCGCGGACGCGGAGGACGCAGGAGAAGGGGAAGGGGTGGAAGAAGGTTTCGGCGAAGCGCTCGTAGTCGGGCTCGGCCTCCTCGACCGGGGTGTCGGCGAACCGGGTCTTGTGTTCGGAGTAGAGGGCGAAGGCCTCGGGCGTGGCCTGCGGGCGGACGATGTCCACGGTCAGGTCCGCGTTGCGGCGGAAGAGCTTGCGGGCCGAACGGGGGAAGGCGTAGCCGTCGGCGGGGACGCGGATGGGGATGCAGGCGTGGCAGCCCGCGCAGCCTGGGCGGAAAAAAAAGCGGCCGAAATGGCGGTAGCCGTTCTCGATCAGGGCCGAGAACAAATCCCCGTCGATTTCCTCGACGAGCAGCTCCTCGGCAAGCGCCGTCCTGCCCGCCAGGTAGGCGCAGGGGGCCGGGACGGCTTCCAGAAAGGCGGCACGGATGGGCATGGGGGCCGGGAGTCCGGGGAGGTTCGACGGCAGGGTGATTCCTTCGTCTGCCGGAAAGGGTAGGCCGCGGGCGGGGCGATGTCAATCCGGCATCCCCCGTCCGGGCTGGAAAAGCGCCCTTCCCGGCCTTACGTTTTTCAGTCTATGAGCGAATCGACCCTCCAAGCGAAAGCGCTTTCCGAGACCCACCTGGCCCTGATTGTGGGGCGGTTGCGGAACACGTTCGCGCTCGACTACGAATCGGCGCGGAGCGGGGCCGAGGATGTGATGATCAATCTGCTGGCGATTTCCCGGGCGGCGCGGGCGCTGGCCGAGGAGGGCGATTTCGCGCGCGCGTCGGAGCTGGCGCTGGCGATCTGCACGCTGGCGGACAATCTGGCGCTGGTCGACCTGGCCGAGGCGGGGCGGGCCTATGCCGCCGGCGGCGAGTCCGGCGATCCCGCCGAGCTGCGCGCCTCCACCCGGCGGCTGCAAGCCGTGCTGGCGACCTTCGGCATCGCCGATGTGACCCTGGAGCAGGAACAACTGGAGGACGAAGCCTGATGCGCGCCCCCGAGAGCAAGATCATGGACCTCGCCGCCGCCAGAGTCTGGCGGGAGTCCCTCCGCGCCGCTGGCCGCCGTCTGGCCATGACCAACGGTTGTTTCGATCTGCTGCACCGGGGGCATGCGGAATACCTCGCCCGCGCCCGCGAGCAGGCCGACGCCCTGCTGGTGGCGATCAACAGCGACGCCTCGGTGCGGGCCATCAAGGGGCCGACGCGGCCGGTGGTGGCCGAGCAGGACCGGGCCTTCATGCTGGCCTGCCTGGAAAGCGTGGACGCGGTGCTGGTCTTCGGCGAGCAGAAGCCGCTGGGGCTGTTCGAGGCCCTGGTTCCCGACCTGTACGTGAAGGGCGGGGACTACACGGTGGAGACCATCGTCCAGGAGGAGCGCCATCTGCTCGAACGGCTGGGCACCCGGTTTGCCTTCATCCCCTTCGTCGGCGGTTTTTCCACCACCGGCACCATCGCCAAGGTCCGCGGCGGCGGGGATGCCTGATCCGCACGCAACCCCGGAGGAAGCCATGAATCCCCGTCTCGAAACCCTCTTCGCGCGGCGCAGCGTGCGCCGCTACACCGACCAGCCCGTGGCCGAGGAGCAGGTGCGCGACCTGCTCGAGGCGGCGATGGCCGCGCCCTCGGCCTGCGCCCGCGATCCGTGGGAGTTCATCGTCCTGCGCGACGGGGAGCAGCGGGCGAAGGTGGCCTCGTTCCTGCCGAACGGGCCGATGCTGGCGCAGGCGCCGCTCGGCTTCGTGGTCTGCGGCGACCTCGAACGCGCCCACGCGGGCGAATTGTCCTATCTGCTGCAGGACTGCTCGGCGGCCATCGAGAATCTGCTGCTGGCGGCCCATTCCCTGGGCCTCGGCGCGGTCTGGCTCGGCGTCCATCCCCGCCAGGACCGGATCGACAACCTGCGCGGGCTGTTCCGGCTGCCCGCGAGCGTCCTGCCTGTGGCCTGCGTCGCCGTCGGCCACCCCGCCGAACGCCCCGCCCCCCGCACCCGCTACGCCGCGGCCCGCGTCCACACCGACCGCTGGTAGACGCCGCGGACGGCTATTTGCCGTCCTGCCAGGGGACGCCGGTAAGATCGAGGAAGCGCTGCTGCAGGATGAGTTCGCGGGCGCCCTGGCGCTGCTGGAGCAGGGCGCGGAGGTCGCGGACCTCCGCCTCGAGGCGGTTCAGCTCGATCAGGTGGTTCTGCTGCGAGCGCTCGAAGCAGGCTTCGAGGACGGTGCGGAGTTCCTGGCGGGTCTCCTGGAGGCTCTTGTAGCCCACGTCGTCGGGGCCGCGGACGGAGCGGGCCAGGGTGGCGACGCGCCGGCCCAGCTCCCGGCCCCGGCTTTCCAGTTCCTCGAGTTCGACCAGCCGCTTGTATTCGTCCGGGCTATGGGCGCGGAATTCCTGGAGTTCGAGATAACGGTCGGCCATGCGGACCAGGATGGCCTGGGCTCTGCCGCCGCTGGTCTTGCAGGCCCGCTCGAACTCCTGGATGCGGTCCGGGACGTGCTGCTTGTGGAAATCCCACAGTTCGTCCACCTTGAGGCCGGGATGGCTTTCCTCGATCCGGCGGAACGCCTCCTGGCGGTTCAGGACCGCGCGGCGGGTCTCCTCCTCCGAATCCTCGGCGCGGGCCGCCAGCAGGAGGCAGAGGGCCAGGAACGCCGACGGCAACGGGCGGAACCGGCCAAGATCAGGCATGCGAATGGGCCAGGCGCGGGGCCGCATGGAAGGCACCCTCGGGATTGAACGGGCCGAAGTCCCGTTCGAGCAGGCGTTCGAGCGACTGCCGCCGCCGGTCCAGCCCCCGGCGCAACCCGCGCATCTGCCGGTCCAGCTCCTCCTGGGGAGCGGTGACGGCCGCCGGCACCGGTTCGGACGGCAGGGCGGCGGCGGGACGGAGGGCCTGCGGGGCTTTCCCGCCGGCCGGGGTGCCGGCTTCCAGCATGGCCTCCAGGCGATGGCGCATGCCGCCGCCGAATTCGCCGGGCAGCAAAGCGGCGGCGAGGAGCAGAAGAGCGCTCACGCAGGCGGCGCGCAACCCCCAGACCAGCACCCGGTTCGGGGCGCGCTCGCGCTGGTAGCTGCGGGCGCTGGCGAGGAGCTTGGCGACCTCGTCGCGGCCCAGATGCTGGCGCTCCTCGACGGCCTGGCGCTCCAGGTTTTCGAGGATGAACAGCTCGGTGCGGCAGTCCGGACAGGACCGGCAATGGGCTCTCCATTCAGCGGCCGCCCGACTGTCGAGACCGTCGCGGAACGCCCGCTCGCGGATCTCGTCACAGTTCGGCTTCATATTCTTTCCATCGCTGGCGCAACAACTGGACGGCGCGGTGCATGCGCCACAGGGCCGTGCCCTGCGGAATGTCGAGGATCAGGGCGATGTCCTTGAAGGCCACGCGCCCGTCGATCCGCAGCTCGACCACGTCGCGGATTTCCTTGGGCAGCTCGTCCACCATGTCGCGGATCATGTCCAGGTCGTCCTTGGCGGTCAGCGAGCTGAAGGGATTCCCTTCGGCGCGGGCCTCGGGCAACTGCTCGTTCTCCTCTTCCTGAATCTCGAACTTGCGGCGGCGGCGCTTGTCGATGGCCAGATTGCGGGTCACCCGGAAGAGCCAGGGGCCGACGCTGTCGCAGATGAGGACGCGGGGCGGCTTCGAGATGAGTTTCAGGAAGACTTCCTGGCAGACGTCCTTGGCCAGGTCCACGCTGCCGATGTAGCGGGTCGCGTAGGCGATGAGCCGCGTCTCGTAGCGCCGGAACAGCTCCTCGAAGGCGGTCGTGTCGCCCTCGCACATCCATTTCACCAGCCGCTTGTCCGTCGCTTCCTGCAGACGGTCGAGTTCGGCTTCTCTGACGATCACGCCAGTTGCGGAGGTGTTGAACGGCACGGCTCGGTTCCTGGTTGCGGGTCGTAACGGTCTCGGACACGGTCCACTATACCACGAGAACGGGCGGGTTGGCAAGTTATTGGCCGTTCCGCGGAAAATGGCTACAGCGGAACGGTCCAGCCGTAGGGGTCGGCCACTTCGCCGACCTGGATGGCCCGGTAGCGGTTGTAGATTTTCTCGAAGACGGGGCCGCAGCCCTCGCGGGGGCCGACCCGGATGATCTGGTCGCCCCGGACGATTTCGTTGACGGGGGTGATGACCACGGCGGTGCCGCAGGCGGCCACCTCGGCGAAGGCGGCGACTTCGCTGAACTCGATGGGGCGGATTTCGACGGGGTGGCCGAGGTCGGCGGCGATCCGCTGGAGGCCCAGGTTGGTGATGCTGGCCAGGATCGAGGAGGAGGAGGCGCTGACGTAGGCCCCCTTGCGGTCGATGGCGACGAAGTTCGAGGTGCCGAACTCCTCGACGTAGCGGTGCTCCCGGCAGTCGAGGTACAGCTCGACGGGGAAGCCCTGGTGCTTGGCCACGAGATGGGGTTCGAGGCTGGCGGCGTAGTTGCCCGCCACCTTGGCGTGGCCCACGCCCTGGGGGGCGGCGCGGTCGTAGTCCTCGAGCACCACGGCGCGGACCGGGGTGAGGCCGCCCTTGTAGTAGGCGCCCACCGGCGTCACCAGCACCAGGAAGGTGTATTCGTCGGCCGGGTTGACCCCGATCTGGGGGCCGGAGCCGATGAGCAGGGGGCGGACATAGAGCGAGCCGCCGGTGCCGTAGGGGGGCACGAACTCGCGGTTGGCCCGGACCACCCGGCGGCAGGCGTCCAGAAACAGGTCCTCGGGCGGGGCGGCCATGCACAGCCGGCGGGCGCTCATCGCCATGCGGCGGGCATTGTCCAGCGGCCGGAACAGACGAATCTCGCCGTCCTTGCAGGTGAAGGCCTTCAGCCCCTCGAAGACCGCCTGCCCGTAGTGCAGGGCGGTGGCGGCGATATGCAGGTGCAGGTAGGGCTCGTCAACCAGTTCCCCCTCGCTCCAGGCGCCGTTCCGCCACACGTAGCGGACATGGGAATTGGTTTTCATATACTGAAAACCAAGGCTTTGCCAGTCAATGTTCATCGCAGACCAAGTCCTTTGCCGGATGGACGGCCGGGCGGCTCCCGAACCATATGGGTACAGTCGGCTACTGTAAGGTTCGCGACCGAGGGTGCAAGGCGTTTTCCGGACAAAACGGAGACGGAAAGGGCGGGTCCGGCAGTCGCCGGGCCCGCCCCGCTGGCACCGCGTCGAAGAGGCTTCTACTTCCCGGCCGCCTGCGCGGGAGGCGCGAGGGCGGCGGCGGGGACCTTGGTTTTGCCGATGCCGCCCTTGATCTGTTCGAGGCGCTTGGCGGCGATGCCCTTGACCTTGAGCAGGTCCTCGAGCTTCTCGAAGGGGCGGGCGGCGACGATGCTGCCGGCCAGGGAGCGCCCCACGCCGGGCAGCAGGATCAACGTTTTGACATCTGCCTGATTGACCACGGCCAGCAGGGCCGCCTCGTCCTGGATGACGACGGTTTCCTGATCTTTCTCTTCCTTCCCCTCCTCGGCGCGCGCGCCGAAAGCGGCGAGACAGGCGGCGACCGCCGCCAGTGCCGCCAGACGACGGAGACACACGGAGAATGCGTTGTTCATGGATGTTCCCTCATGCTTTTTTGGGGGTCTCGTGCCCGGTTCAACCCGGGCATCTCCTCGACAGTGGCGCCAGCCTTGCGCGGATGCGCAATGCCTTACCAATACGAAGCGAAAACCCCGAATGCAAGCGGGAGGGGCTAGAGTCCGCCGGATATTTCGAGGACGGTGCCGGTGATGTAGGCGGCCTCCTCGGAGCAGAGGAAGAGGACGGCCTGGGCCACCTCCCCGGGCCGGGCGAAGCGGCGGAGGGGGACGCTGGCCCGGTATTCCTTGAGCTGCTCCTCGGGCAGTTCGGCGATGAATTCGGTCTCGACGAAGCCGGGCGAGACGCAGTTGACCGTGATTTTCCGCTTGGCGACCTCCTTGGCGAGGGATTTGGCGAAGGCCACCTGCCCCGCCTTCGAGGCGGCGTAGTTGGCCTGGCCGGCGAAGCCGAGCCGTCCCGAGGGGGAGGTGATGTTGACGATCCGGCCGTAGCGGTTGGTCATCATCGCCTGGACGGCGAACTTGCTCATCGCGTAGGTGCCGCCCAGATTGGTGTCGAGCACCGCCCGCCAGTCCTCGGGGGCCAGCATGCCCACGATCCCGTCGCGCCGGATGCCCGCGTTGTTCACCAGCACCTCGAGGGTGCCGCCGAGCGCGGGCAGCTCGCGGAAAAAGGCCTCGACCGCCGCGTAGTCGGCCACGTCCACCTGGCGGACGAGCATCCGGGCGGGGTCGGCGAAGCGGGCGGCGAACTCCTCGGCCCGCGCGTGGTTGCCGCCGTAGAGGGCGAGAACCCGGGCGCCTGCCTCGTAGAAGGCCTGGCTCACCGCCGCGCCGATGCCGCGGGTGCCGCCGGTCACCAGGACGGTCTGGCCGGTAAAGTCGAAACGGATCATGGGAATCTTCCTGTCGGGCAAGGGGGGGGAGGACGCGGGAAACGGCTACTTCGCCGCCGCCTTGGCTTCGGCGACCAGCTCGGCGAGCAGGCGGACGACGGTTTCGGCCTGGGCCGCGGTGAGCTTGCCCGTGCCGTGGAAGCGCACCACGCCGCCGGCGTCGAGCACCACCACGTCGTAGCCGTCGTCGGTCAGGCCCCAGCGTTTCACCAGGGCCTTGTCGAGGTCCTTCACGTAGACCGTGTGCGGGTATTTCTTCTGCTTGGCCTGGAGGGAGCGGTTGATGGCCAGGTTCGGCATCCAGGTGGCGGCCATGTTGATGACCGCCACCGAGCCGTAGAACTCGCGGTCGAGCCCGGCCTGCTGGATGGCCTGGGCGACATGCTCGTTGAGGTCCTTCTCGTCGGGATCGACATAGAAGAGGGCGCGGACCTTGCCGCGCAGGGAGTCGCTGGCCCAGGCGCCGCCGGTCACCAGGCCCCCGGCCGCGCCGGCCAGACGCACTTCGGCGAGGGGCTTGCCCACCTCCGGTCCCGCCCAGGCCATACCCGCGAGCGCAAAACCCAGAACCGTCAGCACGCGCAATGTGTCCATTGGGAAACCATCTCCGTTTGTTCGGGCGATAAACCGGCAAAGCCCATACCTTAGCCAGTCGACTCCCGCCGCGCTACCGCCGGGAGAAAGGGGGAGTTCGCCTAGCGGGCGGCGAGCACCTGGTCGAGAAACTGGTCCACCAGCCAGTCGCAACTGCGGAAGGCCCCGCCGTGGTCGTGCCCGCTGAGCTGGTGATGCTCGGCGCGGGGATGCCCCATGGCCCGGAGGCTGGCCGCCAGGAAGGCGTTCTCGGCCGGCCGGCCGGGAATGTCGCGGGCCGGATCGCCGGTCACCAGGAGAATCGGGGGAAGCCCGGCGTCGAGATGGGCCAGGGGGGCCAGCCGGTCCACCACCGGCTGGTAGCGATGGCCGGGGTAGCCCAGGTCCGCCTTCACCTGGAAGTGGGTGGTGAGCTGGCCGCTGACGAGCAGGAAACCCGCCAGGTTCCCCGGCCCGAAGCCATGGGGCGCCAGCCAGGCCGGGTCCATGCCGACGATGGCGGCGAGATAAGCCCCGGCCGACATGCCGCCCACGAACACCCGGCCGGGGTCCCCGCCGTATTCGCCGATGTGCCGCAGCACCCAGGCGAGAGCCGCCGCGCCGTCCTCGTGGTAGGCCGGGGCCTTGACCCGGGGGGAGACCCGGTAGCGGGCCTCGACCACCGCGTGCCGGCCGGAATAGAGAACCGGCGGGCACTCGTGCCCGTCGTCGGTGAAGCCGCCCCCGTGGAACCAGACGACCGTGGCGAAGCCGTCCCGCTCGCGCGGGCAACTGAGCCACAGGGTGCGCAGGGGATCGGGGTCGCCGTCCGCGTAGGGGATGTCCCGCCAGTGCCGGTAGAGCGCGGGGTCGGGCGCGGGTTTCGCGTTCCAGGCGTAATCCATGGCCGGTCCGGGGTTCAGCGTTCGATGGCGTACCAGAGGGTCTTGAATTCGGGGCCGAGGGCGACGCGCCAGGCGCCGGGCTGCCCCGTCACGGGGACGGCGGCGCCGGGCTTGCCGTCGGGGCCGAGGGCGGTCACCCGGGGCCGGGCGGCGCCGGGCAGGACCACTTCGGCGGCGACGCCCTGGGCGACCACCGGGTCCGTGCCCCATTTCCTGCCCACGGTCCGGCGCGCCTCGTCCCAGCCCATGTTGGTGTTCTCGACCCGGCTGGCGAGGGCGAGCAGGGCGCGGCCGGATTCGGCCAGGGGCTTGCCGTCGGCGGCGACCAGGCCGAAGCAGGCCCAGGCGCCGTCGACCGGCCGGGCCGTCAGTTCGAGGTCCGCCAGGTGCAGGGTTTCGCCGCCGATCTCGCCCACGGCGAAGCGGGCGGCGGGGGCGTTGACCAGCAGGCGGGGGCGCTCGCCGCCGCGCTGCCAGACGAAGGCGTCCGTCCCGGTTCCCGGCGTGGCGGCCAGGGTGGGTTCCCCGTCTTCCGGGCTGAACTGGACGGCGAAGCGGGCGGTGGTCTGGTGCTCGCGGGAGAAGACCCCGGCGCCGACCAGGCTGTCCGGCGCCAGATAGCCGGCCTCGACCGTCCGGTCCAGATAGGGTTCGGGGATGGTGACCGTGGCGCTGGCGGCGGCGGGGGGGATGAGGCCCAGGCGGAAGGCCAGCGAGGCGAGGGGCGCGAAGGCCAGTTGCCCCGAGTGGTGGCAGAGCGAGAAGTAGCCGTTGATTTTCGGATTGGTGTAGGCTTCGGCGTGATTGCCGTAGGTGAACTGGTAGAGGGCGTCCCAATCCTGATGCCCGGCGTAGGCGACGAGCATGGGGAACAGCTCGGAGGCATGGTCGTTCGGGGCCGGATGGTTGTATTCGCTCACCGAGAAGGGCAGGCCCGCCAGCCGGTAGGAGGCCAGGCGCTCGAAGGTGCTGCGGCCCGGTTCGGCCGCCGCCATCGAGGTGTTGCCGATGGTCCAGTTGCCCCCGTCCCAGGGGGTGCCGGGAAAGACCGGGTGCTGCCAGTAGGCATGCATGTCGATGTAGTCGCCGATGGTCGCCTCGCGGTGCAGCCCCCAGAGATTGCCGTAGCTGGCCTGGCTGTCCACGATCAGCGACTTCACCCCGAGCCGGTCCACCAGATAGCGCTTCAGGCGGATCATGTAGTCGCGCTCGGTGGCGATCAGGAACCGGCGGAAGTCGGTCCAGGCCTGGGCGGGCCAGATTTCGCGGGGAAGGGGCAGGTCGGCCAGGGTGCGCACCTCGGGGCCCAGTTCGAGGGGCGAGTTGCCGGGCCGCAGGGAGACGGCGGCGAATTCCGCCGCGCCCGGCTCGTCGCCGAGGTTGAAGCTCAGCCGCTGGCGCAGCTCGGGCCGCACGCCCTGCGCATTGCTGGACAGCTCGAACTCCTGCCACTCGGGGGTGAGCTGGATGTTGATCGAGCGACTGAGATTGGTCCAGGGGGGCTCGGCGAAGCGGAACGAGACGGAAACGCGGCGGGCGGGCTCGGCCCGGCCCCGGAAACGGAGCGTGTAGGGCGTCCCCTCCGTGAACACCAGGCCGATCTGGTGCAGTTGGTAGGCCCAGGCCACCTTGCCCTTCTCCGTCATCTCGATCCGGGCGCAGGGCGTGCCCTCGGGAGTGGCGGCGAGACGCAGGTCGCAGACGCCGGGCCTGCTGCCCTCGAGGGTCCAGCCTTCCTCGTCGTCGGCAAAGTTCCCGTTGGCCAGCATCTCCTCGCCCAGCGGCATCAGCCTGCCGGTCCAGGCCCCGCGCAGCTCGTCCAGCGAGGCGTAGCGCCCGGCCAGCCAGGCCCGCCATTTCGCCGCCAGCGACTCGCGCAGGGGCTCGGGCATCACGGCCAGGCTGGCGCCGTCGAGGTGCAGCAGGGTGTTCTCGTTGTTCAGCTCGACGAAGGCGACGGCCGGGTCCTCGGACAGCTTCATCCCGGTGTAGGGGTTCACCCGGTCGAGCAGATCGCGGGCGTACTCCTCCTGGAGGACGATGTAGGGATCATGGAACTTGTCCACGATCTTGCCGTAGCGGAAGGCGCGCTCCTTGGTCATCTGGGCCAGCCCCGGATAGGTGCGCGAGACATGCAGGTTCAGGTTGGTGTAGATGCCGTTCCGCTTCAGCTCGGCGATGAACCAGTCCAGCCGGTCGAGCTTCTCGGGATCGAGCCCCGCCTGGTCCGGCAGCCAGATGTCCCGCGCGTCCAGATGATGGAAGCGCACCACGTTGAAGCCGAGCTGGCCCATGCGGTCGGCGAGCAGGGTGGCCATCGCCTTTTCCGGAAATGCGCCCGAGAAGGTCGCGTTCGTGCCGATGAAGCGCAGCCTTGCGCCGTCCTCGTCCACGAACCGCGCGCCCTGCACCGCCACCCGGCGGGAGGCGGGGCCGGGATTCAGGAACGAGACGTCCACCGGGGTCCCGGCCAGACTGTCCACCGCCGACATGCCGAAGGCGAACCAGCCCGGCGTCTCCTCGGAAACCTGGGCCGGCAAGGCCAGCCCGGCCAACAATCCGAACACGGCGAGAAGAGAGGAACGCATGGGAATGACTCCGTTGGTGGATGGATGTGAGCGAGAGCGAATGCAAAACGTAGAACGCCGAGCCCGCTTTGGCAATCCTGCCTGCCGGAACGGGTTGAATTTGCGGAATCCGGCGGCATGGTCAACAGGTACCATCCGAATCGTCCAGGCAGCCGACCACCATGCCACACTCCCTGCTCAACGCCGAGGAAGCGGCCAACTATCTGCATGTGGACAGCGGCACCGTCCGCGCCCTCGCCGCGCACGGCGAGATTCCCTGCGAGCGCCGGGGCGACGAATGGTACTTCCGCCAGGGCGACCTGAAAATGTGGTCGTCCCGCCGCATCCTCGGCCTCCAGGGCAAGAATCTGCTGGACTACTACAACAAGGGGGTCGTCCATCCGCACGACCTGTCCGAGCACGCGGCCCTGCTGACGGAACTGACCGGGGCGATCCCCTTCGCGCCCCGGCTCGTGGCCCGCAGCCGGGCCACCGTGATCCGCGAGATGGTCGCCCTGGCCGAACAGACCGGCCTGCTCTACGATCCGGCCGATCTGCGCGACGAGCTGCGCGCCCGCGAGGACCTCTGCTCGACCGGCATCGAGGGCGGCGTGGCCATCCTCCATCCCCGCTTCCACGACCCCTACATGGTCGAGGACTCCTTCGTCTGCATCGGCCGCAGCGTGCAGCCCATCCCCTTCGGCGCGCCGGACGGGGGCAAGACCGACCTGTTCTTCCTGGCCTGCTGCCAGGACGACCGCATCCACCTGCACACCCTCGCCCGCATCTGCCTTCTCTGCCACGCGACCGATCTGACCGAACGCCTGCGCCAGGCCGATACCGGCGAGGACATGCACCTCGCCCTCCACGAATGTGAAATGAGTCTGCTGCGATAGTCCTGCCCGCCTTCCGGCGACGGCCATCGAAACCCAACCGGAGAACTACCATGCTACGTCCCATCCTCGCTCTGGCCCTGACCCTCGCCGCTACGGCCCAACTGCCCGCCCAGGAGGGCATCCTCTTCCGCTGGACCTTCGACGAGGGGCAGGGGGAAACCGTGCGCGACGTGACCGGCAACGGCTTCGACGGCGCCATGCGCGCCGAATGGATCGACACCCCGGCCGGCCAGGGGGCCTTTCTCGACGGCACCGGCGGCAAGCACATCCGCCTCGAACTGCCCCCGGAACAGCGTTTCGGCAAGGGCTCCTGGAGCTTCATGGCCTGGGTCAAACCCACCCAGTTCGCCATCGAGTCCCGCCAGAACCAGCGCCGCATCTTCGACTACGGCAAATTTCCCGACGCCAATCTGGTGCTCGACATCAGCGGCACCGGCCGCTTCACCTCCTATTTCTGCTACAAGACGGCGGAAGACAAGTCCGTCACTGCCGGCGGCAACGCCCCCGTCGGCCTGGAACTCGACCAGTGGGCCCACCTCGCCGCCGTCGTCGACCGCGCCGAAGGCAAGGTCTACCTCTACGTCAACGGCTTCGCGGGCGGCGGCAGCGGTCTGCCCGCCAACTTCGACGGCGACTTCTCCGTGAGCGGCCAGCTCTCCGTCGGCAGCGGCTGGCAGAATTACTGGGGTGCCCTGGACGAGGTGAGCGTCTACCGCCGCGCCCTGTCCCCCGAGGAAGTGCGGGCCGAGTTCCTGGCCCGGCGGCAGGTCTTCGGAGTCGAGGAATCCCCCGCCATGCGCGCCGCCATGCAGCAGGAAGCCATCGCCAAGGTCTTCGGCGCCGTCGCCGCCGCCTGGAGCGCGGGCAACTTCGCCGCCGTCCGCGACGAGTGCGCCAAAGTCCTCGCCGTCGAGGCCATCCCCGCCCACTACCGCAGCTACGCCCACCTGCGCATCGCCCAGAGCTACGCGGCGGAGGGCAATTCCGCCGCCGCCCGCGCGGAATACACCCGCATCGCCGCCCAGGCCGCCTACCCCGAAGTCCACCGCCGCGAGGCCGAGGAATGCGCCCGCGAAATCGGGCGCGCCGCCCAGGGCCTGCCCGCCCGCGACCCCCAGGCCACCCGCACGCCCATCCCCGCCATCGACTCCTTCGCCGCCGAATTCTTCGTCTCCCCCCGGGGCAACGACCGCAACGACGGCAGCCGCCAGCGCCCCTTCGCCACCCTTGGCCAGGCCCGCAACGCCGTGCGCGAAGTCAAGAAACTGGGCGTCAAAGGCCCCGTCGCCGTCCGCCTGCTCCCTGGCGAATACCCCATGCTCGGCACCTTCGAGCTGACCGCCGAGGATTCCGGCAGCGCGGGCGCGCCGGTGGTCTACCGGGCCGAGGAACTGGGCAAGGCCGTGCTCTACGGCGGCGCCCGCCTCGCCGGCTTCGTCCCGGTGACCGATCCCGCCATCCTCGCCCGCCTGCCCGA
>LVAZ01000219.1 GCA_001603055.1 Victivallales bacterium Lenti_02 | reverse complement strand
GGGATAGGTGACGGTGGATTCGAGCGCGTTGTCGGGGATCAGGGGGCGGGGGGGCTCGAAGTCGGCGGCGGTCATGGTGGCCGGGGGGTCGGTGAGGAAACCGGCCCGGCTGGTGCCGTAGCGGAGGGGGTTGCAGTGATGGTCCCAGGACAGGTGGAGCCGCCCGTCCTCGGCGCTCACGCCGACCACGGTGTTGCGGTGACCGTCTCTCGGGTTGATGGTGAGGGTGCGCCCCTCCAGCCGGACGGTCTGGACGGCCTGGTCGAGCAGGCTGCGCCGGACCACGGCGAGGGTCATGTCCGCATCCCAGTAGATGGTGTACTGGTAGTCGCCGAAGGTGCGCACCTTGTCCTGGTCGAAGGAGGCCATGTTGAAGGGGACCCAGGCATCGTCGTCCACCCGCACCACGGACTGGAGTTGCAGGGGGGCGGCCAGCAGGCCGGTGGCGGAGCAGGCGGCAAGCAGAGCGATTTTCGGCAACATGGCTTCCTCGGTTGGTTGCGGCGCGTCCTGGTTGGTTCCGGACCGGGAACCTATCGCCCGTCGCGGCGGCGGCAAGGCTGGGTGCACGATCTTGCACAAACAAGGTCCGGAAACCTCGGGCATTCCGGCCTTCGGCGAACTCCACTTCAAGTCGCAATATCCATTTGTATAGAAGGTTGCGACTTTATTTCATTTTTCCCCGAGGGATTGACGGGAGCGGCTTGGGCGGCTATGGGTATGGGCGGAGACATTCCGGTTGGAAACACGCATGCAGGGGTCTGCCATGATCAAGTGCATCAGCCAGTGGTCCGTGCGGGGTTCCGGGGACGGCACCCGGTCCATGGACGATATCTTCGCCGAGGTCAAGGCGGCGGGATTCGCGGGTATCGAGCTGACGATCGGTTTCGCGGGCAATCTGACCCCCGAGACGGACGAGGCCACCTGCCGGAGCTACCGGGAGGCCGCCGCCCGGCATGGCCTGGTGGTCGAGACCCTGGCCAGCGGGATGACCTGGGGATGCAGCCCCACCAATCCGGACCCGGCCGTGCGTCGGCGGGCGGTGGAGATTCACCGGCGCGCTCTGGAACGGGCTGGCTGGCTGGGCTGCCGGGCGATGCTGTTCGTGCCCGGCGCGGTGCGCATTCCCTGGGACGACGCCTACGGTCCGGTCCGCTACGACCAGGCGGTCGGCTGGGCCGGGGAGGCGGTGGCCGCGCTCCTGCCCGCCGCCGAACAGGCGGGGGTGGACCTCTGCGTCGAGAACGTCTGGAACGGCATGTTCTATTCGCCCCTCGAACTGGCGGCTTTCGTGGACGGCTTCGCCCACCCCCGCCTGGGCGTCTATCTCGACGTGGGCAACCTGCTGGGCCTGCACCAGTATCCCCCGCACTGGATCGAGATTCTCGGCCGACGCATCCGCCGGGTCCACCTGAAGGATTTTCGGCGGTCGGTGGGCGGGCTGGCGGGCTTCTGCGACCTGCTGGCGGGCGACGTGCCCTATCCCGAGGTCATGGCCGCCCTGCGCGCCGTCGGCTACGACGCCACTCTGGTGGCGGAGATGATGCCGCCGGACCCCACCCTGCTCGAACGCACCAGCCAGGCGCTGGACCGCATCCTCGCTCTGTGAAGAACCAGCGGGCAACCCCCGAAGACGGAGAACAAGTCATGATGAAGGTAGGCGTGATCGGTATCGGCAGCATGGGCACGACCCATCTCGATGTGTACGGCAAGCGCGACGACGTGCAGATTCTGGCCGTCAGCGACCTCATTGCCGACAAGCGCGATGGGGTCGGCAAAACCAAGGGCAACATCGAGGGCCAGGCCAAGGGCGGGCTCGATTTCGCCTCCTTCCGCAAGTATGCCGAAGGCATGGAGCTGATCGCCGATCCGGAGGTCGAGCTGGTGGACATCTGCCTGCCCACCCCCCTGCACCACACGTACGCCGTGGCGGCTCTGCGGGCGGGCAAGCATGTGCTGGTCGAGAAGCCCTTCTGCCGCACGGCGGCGGAGGCGGACGATCTGGTGGCCGAGGCGGCGAAGGCCAAGGGGATGCTGATGTGCGCCCTCTGCATGCGCTTCTGGCCCGCCTGGGAATGGCTGAAGCGGACCATCGACCAAGGCACCTACGGCAAGGTGCTCGCGGCCAGCTTCCGCCGTCTGGCCAGCTTCCCCGGCCGTTCCTTCTATCTCGACGGCAACCAGTCGGGCGGCGCGGCGCTCGACCTGCACATCCACGACGCCGACTTCGTCCAGTACTGCTTCGGATTGCCCAAGGCCGTCTTCAGCCGCGGCTACTGCAAGGACTCCTCGGCCACCGACCATGTGCTCACCCAGTACCTCTACGACGACATCCCCATCGTCTCCGCCGAGGGCGGCTGGAGCATGCGCCCCCCCTTCGGCTTCTGGATGCGCTACGTCGTCAACTTCGAACGGGCGACCGCCGTCTTCGACATCGGCGCCAAGCCGGCCCTGCGGGTCATGGTCGACGGCAAGGTCGAGGAGCCGGCCCTCGCCGAGGGCATGGGCTACCAGTACGAGATCGCCTATTTTCTCGACTGCATCCGCAGCGGCCGCCGCCCGGAGAGGAACACGCCGGCGGACGCCGCCAACGCGGTGCGGCTGATCGAGGCGGAAGTCGAGAGCATCCGCACCGGGCAGATCGTCCGCCTGTAGGCGGCCAGGTCCAAAAATCACTCCATTGAGCACAAAGGTCGCGCAAACTGGGCGCTCTGTTTTCCGGCGGGTCGGCAGACCATGTCTCGTTCGCGCCAAAGGGTTATGCCTACCTTGCGCATGGAGCGGTCGCGTCCTCGCGACCACCCGTCCCACGCCGTGCCCACCTTTGCGGGTTGGTCGGGGCGATCCCGGCGCTGCGCGCCGTGGCCACGAGGACGTGGCCGCTCCACGCGCTTGATTGGCACGGCGTTGCGGAAGGCGTTTTGCTTGCGCGTTCCGGTGAGTTCCGACAGTCGGGAGCGCCGGTTGCGGCCGGGCTCCCGGCCTCCTCAATCCTCGGGAATCGGGCTTGGTTGCGGCCCGGCGTTTTCCCGGTCCAGCAGGAGCGCCATCCAGCGGGTTTCCCTGTTCGCCTGCAGGATGATCTTGACGGTCATCGTCAGGGGCACCGACAGCAGCATGCCCATCGGTCCCAGCACCCAGCCCCAGAAAATCAGCGACAGGAACACGACCAGGGTGGACAGCCCGAGGCGCTGCCCCATCAGCCGGGGTTCGAGAAGATTGCCGATGGCGACGTTGATGGCCACATAGCCCAGCAGGGTCAGCACGGCCACCAGCGGGCCGCGCTGGACCAGAGCCAGAGTCACGGCGGGAACCGCCGCGATCATCGAGCCGACGTTCGGCACGAAATTCAGCAGAAACGCGATCAGCCCCCAGACGACGGGGTAGCCGACGTTCAGCACCACCAGCAGGCCCATCACCAGCAGGCCCGTCACCAGGCTCAAGGCCGTCTTGAGGGCCAGATAGCGCTTGACGCTGTTGGCGATCTGCGAGAGGTTCGCGAAGGTGGCCGGCGAATCGACCACCACGCGCAGCTTGGCGGGGAGGGCCGACGCCTCGAGCAGGATGAACACCGTGGTCAGATAGATCAGGAAGCCGTTTTTGAGCAGGGTGCCGAGCTGGGCCAGCAGGTCGCGCATCAGGTTGGCCGCCGCGCGCCCGTCGATGCGCAGGAACTCCCGGAGCGGCTCCTGCACGTGGATGTCCCGCTCCGCCAGCCAGTCGATCAGCAGCCCGCTCGATTCGTCCAGCCGCCGCGCATGGTCCGGCAGCGAGCGGGTGAAGTCCGCGATGGAGGCCGCGAGCAGGCTGCCGACGAGGATGCCGATGGCCAGAATCGCCAGCGAGATGAACAGGATGGCGAAGAACGTCGAAATCCCGCGCCGCTTCATCCAGAACAGGACGGGGGTGCAGATGATGGCCACGAACACCGCGAGCAGGAACGGAACCACGATGTGGACCGCCGCCTGCAATCCCGCCACCACCACCACGAAGGCGGCCATGGACAGCAGCACCCCGCCCGGATGGGCGAAGATGCCGGCCGCAAACGGGACTGTCCCCCCGCCACTCTCCGGCGAGGCTGAATTGGGCGATGGCTGGCTCATGGTGTCGGCGCGGGCAAGGGACAGTCTCCGTGGAAAACCGATGGCAAGATAGACTCCGCCGTGCCCCCCGTCAACGTTGGGCGTCCATTCCGCGCCCCCTTCAGCGTGACCGGCGCGAGATCCGGATGATCAGTGTGCGGTCCCGGTAATCGACCGAGGACTCGTCGCACATCATGGCCACCAGTTCCAGCTCGCTGCTGCTCTCCATCTCCCCGGTGAGCTGCCAGTAGTAGTCCTCGAGTTCCGGCTTGCGCCGGATGGTCAGTTTTTTCCGCAATTTCTCCAGCGCGTCCGGCGAGACGTCGAGATCGGGCATCCGGAACCGCGCATGGTAGCCGGTGTCGTCCCGCTCGACCTCGACGACCACATGCCTCGCGTCGTAGCCGCGCATGCAGAAGGTCATCATCTCGTCGATGATCTTGGTGAATTTCTTCAGCTCGTACTTCACGGTTTTTTCTCCCGTTTGAGAGCATCGATGAGGGGGGCGAGGAACGATGCCACGAAACCTCCCGCGAAGCCGTTGTTGTAGAGATTGATGCCGCCGTGCAGCATGCCGACGTTCATGACCACGGAAAGATGGCAGAAACCGGCCAGCACCCCGGCCACCGCGCCATACTGGCCGGCGACGGGAGCCAGCGTCGTTCCGAAGAGCCCGGCGATGACCATCACGGTGCTGCCCGTCTCCCACACCTTGAGCAGGGAGGCGAGGAACACCCCCGCCAGCACGGGCAGGCAGTTGCGGGGATGCTTGCCGAACGCGGCGAAGCCCACCACCGTCAGAATGCCGCCGATGGCCGGGCCGTTGAACACGCCCCCCATCAGCACCACGAACAGCGAGGCCAACAGGCCCATGACTCCCATGTTGACCAGCACGGCGGCATGGTCCCCGATCCGGGTGAAGTCGCTGACCAGCCGTCCCGACGAACCCAGAATGGCCTTGAGCGAGGCGAGCATGGCCCGTCCTCCCGCCCATCGGTCGATGGCCATCCCGGCCGGGACCAGCAGAACAAAGAAGGCCAGGAGCAACCCAACGACCAGACGGTCGCCCCTCTCGGCCAGAATGCTGACCGGGGAGACCGTGAAGTTGAAACTGCGCAGAACGGCGGTGAGGAAGGCACCGACGATGCCCCCCGTGAAACCGATGTTGTAGATATTGTACCCGTCGTGGAAACGGAGCATGTGGGAGGCGAGCGGCGGCAGGATGAAGCCGGCCAGCACACCGAAACCGACGCCCGCCGCCAGAGCGCCCCCCCCGTCCAGTTGGGTGCCGAAGGCGATCATGCTCACCAGCGGCGCCAGCGTCGTGCCGAACAGGGCCACCAGCGCGTAGTTTTTGAAGGGCAGCCGCTGGTAGCGGGCAAACAGCGCCACACCCGCGAAAATGGGCCAGATGTTCAGCACGTTCTTGCCGAAGAAGGCGAAGCCGATCACGGTGTACACGGCGGCGATGAACGGACCGCCGAGCGGAATTTGCAGCCAGGCCAGGAGAAGCAGCGAAATCGCGCCGCAGAGCCCCGCGTTGACCAGCGTGGCCGCCGTGCCCCCGATGGCGAGATAGTCGTGCAGCAGCACGCTCGGGGAGGTGATGATCGCGTGCAGTCCGCGCGCAATCTCCCCCGGCGGGGCCGTTGCCAAGCCCGCCGCCAGGAGCAGCGCGGGAAACAGGGAATGGCACAGCGTGGCGAGGCGTCGATCCATATTCGCAACCGCCGGGTGGTTCGGCTGATTCGGGGGAAATCCTATCCGGGCCGGAGTCCGCCGGGAAGATAGTTCCCGACCGGGCGGCCGTCAAAAGCAATCTCCCGGCACATCCTGCCGGGCTTGACGTTGCGGCTTCCCATGCCACATTTCCCACCGCCCGCAATCCGGCAGGGGCGCCGTCCCGCGCGGGCCGCGTTCGCCTGCAAACCCTGTTCCCCACCACGGAGTATGTCATGAGCAATGCCGTTGGCACCGAATCCTTCGCGGCCGCGACCGCGAAGAAGGTAGACAAGAAACTGCGCGTCGCCATCGTCGGCTGCGGCGGGATCAGCGAGACCCACCTCAAGGCCTACCAGTCGATCCCCGAAGTGGAGATCGTCGCGGGCGTGGACATCAAGCCCGAGCGCCTCAAGGTCATGAAGGAAAAATACGGCATGACCGCCCTCTACGAGAAGTGGTCGGACATGCTGGCCGAAGTGAAGCCCGACGCGGTGGACGTGTGTACCCCGAACGGGGTCCACGCCCCGGCCGTGATCGACGCCGCCAACGCGGGCTGCCATGTGCTGACCGAGAAGCCGATGGCCATGAACCCCGCCGAATGCGAGGCCATGATCGCCGCCGCCAAGGCCAACAACGTGAAGCTGGTCACCGGCTTCCAGTTCCGCTACCATCCCAACAGCCAGATGCTCTGCCGCGCCCGCGACGAGGGCGAGTTCGGCGACATCATGTTCGTGAAGTGCCAGGCCCTGCGCCGCCGCGGCATCCCGAACTGGGGCGTCTTCGGCCAGAAGGAACTCCAGGGCGGCGGCCCGATGATCGACATCGGCGTGCACGTCATCGAGATGGCCCACTACGTCATCGGCTCCCCGAAGCCCGTCGCCGCCTCCGGCAACACCTGGACCTACATCGGCGACAAGCCCTCGAAGACCGTCTCCACCTGGCCCAACTGGGACTACAAGACCTACACGGTCGAGGACCTGGCCATCGGCCAGATTCGCTTCGAGAACGGCGCCATCCTGCAGATCGAGGCCTCCTTCTGCGCCCACATCGAGAAGGACGTCTGGAACTTCTCCCTCATGGGCACCAAGGGCGGCGCGAGCTGGGACGGTCCCGCCATCTACAAGGACCGCTACGACACCATGGTCAACGAGAAGCCCGCCTTCCTGCCCAACGCCGACTTCGGCAAACTCTTCGTCTTCAAGCTCCAGAACTGGGTCGACGGCATCCTCAAGGGCACCAAGCTCGAGGCTCCCGGCGAAGCCGGCCTGGCCGTCCAGAAGATTCTCGACGGCGTCTACCGTTCGGCCGCCGCCGGACACGAAGTCACCATTGACTAACGAATTCTGACGGTATCCCCGGCGGGTCGGAAGGCGCTCTTCCGGCCCGCCGTTCTGTTTTCGGGAGGTTGCCCATGCCGCGCCGTTTCGCCCTGCTCGCCCTGCTCCTCGCCGTCGGCTCCCCGGCGGCGGAACTGGTTCTGGCCGATTCCGCCATGTACGGGAAAACCGCCGTTCTGAGCGAGGGGGAAACGCGCCTCGAACTGGCCCTGAGCGAAGGTGTCCGCATCGTGTCCTGGCGGTTCGCCGGGCGGGAAATCGGTTTTGTGGGGCGCATCTGGGGCGGGGACATGTACGACCGGTTCCAGGTGGACGGACAGAGCGGCGACACCCGGTTCCGGACTCCGGCGGAGGTGGCGATTCTCCGCCAGGGGAATCTGGTGGCCGTCCGGGCCCGTTTCGCGCTGGCGGACGGGGTGGTGCTCCAGCGCATCCTCGCCCTGGGCCCGGCGGGACTGTTCCTCGAAACCGAATTCGCGGGAACGACGACGGCGTGGTACGAATTCGCGGCCCATCTCATCCGGCGGGGCGATCCCGGCCCCGGGCTGTTCGATCCGGCGGCGGGGGAAGGGAGCCGCCGCCCGCTCCAGCCCGGCGAAAGCTATGCGGACCTGTCCCCCAACCTGGCCTTGATCGGGCTGGACGGACCGGCCCTGATCTGGCATTTCGGGGAGGGCATGCGGGCTTCGCCCCGCGTGTGGGGCGACAACCTGTCCTTCGGCCTCGCGGGCACCTATCGCGGCGCTCCCCTCCGGGTTTCCTGCCAATGGCGGGGCGAGGAGGACTTGGGCACCGAACTGCCCGCCGCCCCGGCATTTCCCGACTGGGCGGGGGAGTGGGAGGCGATTCCCTTCGCCGTTCCCGAACCGCCCCGTCCGGCGCTTCCCGACCTTGCCCGCGAGCACGGCCCCTACGGGGTCTGCAACGCGCGGCCCGCCTACATGGCCCCGCTCGCCGCCGCCGGCCTGCGCTGGGTCCGCCTCGGGGATTTCGCCTGGGCAGTGTGCGAGAGCGAGCCGGGCGGGCGCGACTATTCCCGGGTCGAGGTGTCCCTGGCGGCGGCGGAGCGCGAGGGACTCGCCGTCATCGGCGAAATGAGCGGCAATCCCGGCTGGGCCACCACCGACGGCAGCCGCCTCTCGCCGCCCCGCGACTGGAACGCCTGGGAACGCCATGTGGAGCAGGTCGTCGAACGCTTCCGCGACCGCGTCCACGTCTGGGAAATCTGGAACGAGCCCGACATCCGCCAGTTCTGGACGGGGACCGTCGAGGACTATGTCCAGCTTCTCCGCCATGCCCACCGCGCCGCCAAGCGGGCCGACCCCGCCTGTCTGGTGATGTCCGCCGGGCTCGATGGCAGCGGCGAGGCGTACCTGGCCCGGATGCTCGAACTGGGCGCGGGCGAGTATTGCGACCTGATTGGCGCCCATCCCTACGCCGGACCGGTCGCCGTCGCCGAATTCCGATTGAAGACCATGCGCCGGATTCTGGCCTTCCACGGGCTGGACAAGCCCCTGTGGGTGACCGAGGTGGGCTGGCAGTCCGGCGGCTGGAAAGGCGGTCCCGGCGTGGTGGATTCGGAAGAGACCAAGGCCGCCCGCCTCGCCGAAGCCTATCCCCGCCTCGCCGCGCACGCGGACGTGCTCTGCTGGTATGTGGGGGTCGAGCCGGGGCAAATGTACGGTCTGCTCCAGCCCGCCGGACAGGCCGGCTTCGTCCTCAATCCAGCCTGGTTCGCCATGCGCGATCTGGCATTGCCGCCCGCGCCGGGCATCCGGATCGAGGCGCCGCAATCCCTCCGGCTGACGGCGGGAGAAGCGGCGGAACTGCGCGCCGTGGTCCGTAGCGACCGCCCGGTCCGCGCCCGCTGGCTCGGGCTGGAACCTGGCTGGGGCAACCCCGGCCCCGTGGCCATTCCGGCGAACGGCGAGGAAACCGTGGCCGTCTCCCTGGATCTGCCCGCCTATCTCCGCCCGGAGGAACGGCATCTGCTGCTGGCGGTGCAGGACGAGAGCGGTCGCCATCTGGCCAACCAGGCCGTGTCCCTGCAACTCGAAAATCCGGGCCGCGTCTGCGATCTGCATCTCACGGGGGACTGGATTCGGCGGATCGACCGGGAGGGACAGGAGGTCGGCCGCTGGATTCCGGCCCATTCCCTGCCCACCGCGCCGGGCGAGGGCTTCGTGCAGCCCGTCCGCCCGCACAACCGGGGCAATTTCGACGACACCCTGGCGCTGACGGTCGAGGGCACGGCGGCAGCCTGGCTCGACCCGGTTCCCGCCACCGTCGCCGTCGTGGCGGAGAAGTCGGGCTGGGTCGGCCTGCGCGTGCGCGTCCCCGCCGACGCCGTCCCCGGCACCTACACCCTTGCCGTCCGCATCCAGTCCCGGACCTTTCCGGAAGTCCAGGCCGAATGGCGCGGCGCCTACTCGATCGTCGCTGCCGAAAATCCGTAGCGGGGACTCAGTTTCCATTTTCCGTCTTCCCCACGGCTCCCGCCGCGGGCTATGTATAACCGACTTCTGCCGAACTCCAGGTCTGGGCTACTATCTCCTGCCGACGGCATGACCAGCCTTATTTCACAGGTTGAAATAAAACACCGGGCCTGGCAGGGAAAGCCAGACCCGGTGCGGGAAAGCTGAAGTCGAATTTACTGGATGGCGAAGTAGATGCGCTGGCCGGAGGCGGCGTCGGCGCCGACGGCCGTGTAGCGCGCCCACTCGACATGGCCGTCCACAAAGCCAATATTCATGCCCTCGCTGTGCCGCCGCAGGGTGTCCATCTCGTTGGTGAACCGCCACTGGTAGTCGCTCCAGTTCTCGATGCAGCTATTCTTGTCCCGCCGTCTTTCGCCGGTGAGCTTGGTGGCCGACGGGGTCTTCATCTGGCTGTCCGCCTTGCCCAGCACTTCGCGGCTGGCGGTGAAGTCGGTACCAATGGCCATGCTCCGATAAATGCCGACCCCGGCAACGTCCGGACAATAGAGGATATTCGCGTCGTTCACATAGCCATGAACCATGCGGAACCAGACATCGGGATACTCCATCGCGTCGTTCTGCCCGATGTTGCGGGGAAACAGCCCCTTGTGGTCCTGGGTGTACATGATGAAGCCGAGGTTCACCTGCTTCACGTTGCCCAGGCAGCTAATTTGCCGGGCCTTGGCGCGGGCGCGGGCCAGGGCGGGCAGGAGCATGGAGGCCAGAATCGCGATGATCGCGATGACCACGAGCAGTTCGATCAGGGTGAAACGCCGGTGCTTCATGTGAATCTCCTCGTATTCTTGTTGAGTGGAAAACAGAAATCGGCCCAAGGGCCGCCGAATGTACGGTCGGCGGCAATGGAATCAAGTCCCTGCCGCGCAAAAACTGGCGGCGTTCAGCCGGCCAGCCATTCGTCGAGATGCTCGCGGACGAAATCGTCGTCGTTGAGATGGGGATAGCTGGCGTAGACCCGGTCGATCTCCTCGCTCTGCCCCGGCGAGAGCTGCTCGTGGGGATTGAGGCACCAGGTGCCGGGCATGAGGCCCTGGCGGCGGAGGACTTCGTGAATGCCGGGGATGCAGCCCGCGAAGCCGTGGGCGGGATCGAAGAAGGCGGCGTTGCTGTCGGTGATCTCCATCGCCAGGGTGAGGATGTCCTGGGGAATGGGCTTGTCGTCGGCGACCAGCGCGTGCAGCCGTTCGAGCAGCTTGACGGCGCGGCGGGTCCAGACGCACCAGTGGCCGAGCAGGCCGCCCTTGATGCGCACGGTGCGGGAGCCGCTGGCGGTGCGGATGCGGTAGGGGGTGATGAGATCGAGGACGATGTTGTCGTCGTTGCCCGTGTAGAGCGTCACCGCGTTCTCGCGGCCCGCCTCGCAGACGGCGCGGACCACATCGAGGGTCTGGTAGCGGTTGAAGGGGGCCATCTTGATGGCGATGACGTTCTCGATCTGAGCGAAGCGCCGCCAGAAGGAAAGCGGCAGAACCCGACCACCGACACTGGGCTGGAGATAGAAGCCGATGACCGGGATGACCTCGGCCACCGCCCGGCAATGGGCGATCAGCGCGTCGTCGTCCGCATCCTTCATGGCGGCCAGGCTGAGCAGCACGGCATGGTAGCCGGTCGCCACCGCGAATTCGGCCTCGGCGACGGCCTGGACGGTGGGACCGCAGACACCCGCGATCTTGCAGGGCAGCCGCCCCGAGTCGCCCGTCGCCTCGTCCATGGTCGCGGAGGCCAGTTCGAGCACCGGCTTGTACAGCGCCACGTCGGGGTCGCGGATTTCGAACTGGGTCGAATGGACGCCGACGGCGATGCCGCCCGCCCCCGCCGCCAGATAGTAGCGGGTCAGGGCGCGCTGGTGGCGCTCGGAGAGCTTGCGCTCGGCAGTGAGCGCCAGCGGATGGGCGGGAATCACCGTGCCGGTCCGGATACGTTCCAGAATGGACTTCGGAAGTTCGGAAATCTTCATGCCGCCTGCCGTTGCTGTGCGTGTTGCCGGGTCCGTCATGCAAACAGAAAGGAACTATATGCTCATTCCCCGCGTTCCGCATCCCCGCGTCCCAGAACCCGCGCAAAAAAACGCCGCAGACCGCGGTCGAGACGACCGCATTTCAGCCGGCAGCGGAACCACCGGGTGCGCCAGGGAAGCCAGGTGCCGAGCCGCCATTCCCGGCCGTTCCGGCGGCAGGCCACGGCGAGGCCGACAATCTGCCCGGCGGGAATCGGCGGATCGGGCAGCAGCCGTGCGTCGCCCCGGAACCGGCAGTCGCCGATGCAGCGGTGCGCCACCAGCCGCCCCTCGTGCAGAAAGACGATGATCTGCCCCGGGGCCGAGGACAGATCGAGCGAACGCACGCAAACCCGGTCGCCGGGCAGCAGGGTGGGCACCATGCTGTCGCTGGTGACTTCGAACCAATACTCGCTGGCGGCGATCAGTTCCCGCCAGAAGTCGGGGTCTTGGGCCAGGGGATGGTGGTGAGGGTCCGAATTCAAGGCGCTCGTTCCCGAAATGCCACGGGCTCGTACCATGTTCCTGCGGAGCGGCTCTGGCAAGAAACAGTCGGCGAATTGTATTCGCCGGGGACACCGGGTAGGTTTTGCCGTCGGCTTCGTCATCAGATTCTCAAGGAGATTCCCATGTTCCGGATGTCCGCGTTGTTCCTTGCCGCCGGTTTCATGCTTGCCGCCCAGCCGACCTGGGAGATTGACCCGCGCGGGAACGTGGTGTTCGGCGGGGACTTGCCCGAGGTCCGGGCAACGGTCAGCATGCACGGCCCCAACTGGAGCAACGCCTCGACGGCGAGCGCCACCCTGACCAAGCATGAAACGAACGCCGCGGCGGGACATTTCGCCGCCCCCGCGAACTGCCGGGGCGAGCTGGCCTTCGCCGCCGAGGTCAAGGCCGTGGACGGTGCCCTCGAACTGGCCTATTCGCTGCGCTTCACCGAGGCGACCGACATCACCGGGGCCTATGTGAGTCTTCTTCTGCCGGCGAAGCTCTTCGCGGGCCAGTCCGTGGAACTGCTGGGCAGCGAGGGCAAGGTCGTCCTTCCCGCCGAGCCCGGCGAGGGAACCCTGCTTTCGGGCCGGGCCCCCGGCCTCTTCGTCGGCGGCGAAACCGGCTTGGCCGTGACCATGAACGCCAACGGCTCGGTGCTGGTGCAGGACAACCGGAAATACGGCAGCGACCAGTACGAGCTGCGCTTCGCGCTCTTCGGCAGCGGCCCGGTCCGCCCCGGCCTCGAAGCCCGGCGCGTCTTCCGCCTTGCCCGCACCACCAAAACGGAGGCCGATACCATGGTGGCCCAGATGAATCCCCCCCGCGAACTCCGTTCCGGCCAGCCCTACCTGCTGCACGAGGAGGACGGCACGCTCCAGCTCCGCGACGGGCGCAACCGCCAACTGCTGAGTCTCATGCTGGCCGTCCACGGTCCCAACTGGAGCTACCAGGCCCAGAGCGGCGCGAAAACCGCCAGCGTCGGCGACGCGAACAGCCGTTCGGTGGCCGGCGCCCTCGAAGTCCGCCAGAATCCGGAAGGCACGGTCATGGACTTCGCCCAGACCACCAGCGAGATCGCCCCCCGGCAGGCCCGCGTCGCCTATCGTCTGGCCTTCCCCACCGGTGCCCTGCTGAACGGCTACCAGGCCGCGTTCAACATCCCCCTCGGGGTCTACTCCGGAACAGCCTTCGCCGTCCGCGCCGCCGACGGGACGGAACGGACCATTGCCATCCCCGAAGCCGTCGGCGAGTCCTTTCTCTACGACGGCCCGGCCACCGGTTTCGCTCTGGCCCCCGGCACCCCGACAGGCTTCCGGGTCCAGGCCGATCCCGCCCAGCGCCTGCTGGTGCAGGACAACCGCAACTGGGGCGGGGACAGCATCGAGTTCCGCATCAGTTTCGCCCGCGTCGGCGAACAGGACGGCGCGGCGGTCCGCATCCCTGCCGGGCACACGGTCGAAGCCGCCTTCGACCTCTTCCTGCCGCCGGACACCCGGATCGTCCTCGACCAGGCCGCCAGCCCCTCGCGCACCGACACGGCGGACTGGATTCCCTTCACCCTCCCCTGGGACAGCGCCCCCGTCGATGTCTCCTTCCTCAACCACAAGCCCGCCGGGAAATTCGGCTTCGTCGAAGTCCGCGACGGGCGCTTCGTCCTCGCCGGCAGCGGCGAGGAAATCCGCTTCTGGGGCACCTGCTTCAGCGCCGGCGCCAACTTCCCCAGCCACGAGCAGGCCGAGAAGATCGCCCGCCGCCTCGCCGCCTTCGGCATCAACATGGTCCGCCCGCATCATGCCGACGCCCCCTGGGCCGAACGCCACTTTTTCCCCAAGGACGCCGACAACACCCGCGTCTTCGACGCCGAGAACCTCGACCGCTTCGACTATCTCGTCCACTGCCTGAAGCGCGAGGGCATCTACATCTACCTCGACCAGCTCGTCCACCGGCGCTTCAAACCCGGCGACGGGGTGGACGCGGTGGACCAGCTCGAACCGGCCGCCAAGCCGTACTCGAACTTCGACCCGCGCCTGATCGAGCTGCAGAAGGAGTTCAGCCGCAATCTCTGGACCCATGTGAACCCGTATACCGGGCTGGCCTACAAGGACGATCCCGCCGTCGCCCTGATGGAGTTCGCCAACGAGAACGATCTGTTCAGCCAGACCGTCGAACTGGAGCCCTACCGCAGCCGTTTCGAGGCGAGCTACCGGGCCTGGGCGGCGGAACGGGGCATCGCCGTGCCCGAGGGCAAGGTGGACTTCACCCGCCGCACCGACCCGATCATGCGCTTCATGGTCGAGGTCCAGGCCAACTACTACCGGGAGATGGAGCGCTACCTGCGCGACGAGGTGGGGGTGCGGGTGCCCATGACCGGCAGCAACTGGAGCCGCAACGCCGCCCTGCTGCTCTCCCTGGCCGAGCTGCCCTTCACCGACTCCCACGCCTACCACAACCACCCCTCCCGCGACGGCCGCATCGCCAACACCCCCATGGTCGGCGGCAGGGGCACCATCATGGACGGCCTCGGCTTCCACACCCTGCCCGGCAAACCCTTCTTCATCAGCGAATGGGACGAGCCGTGGCCGAACGAATGGCGCGCCGAGCTGCCCCTCTGGATCGCCGCCGTCTCCGCCTTCCAGGGCTGGAACGGGCTCACCGTCTACACCTACCGGCACAGCTCGAACGTGCCGGTCGACTCGATCACCGGCGCCTTCGAGACCTTCAACGACCCAGCCCGCTTCGGGCTCTTCCCCCAGGCCGCCCTGATCTACCGCCGGGGCGATTTCGCCGAGGGCAGGGAGATGACTCTGGTGCGGATTCCCGAAGCCCTGGCCGCCTCCGAGAAGAGCCCCACCCCCTGGGGCTCCCCCGCCTACCGGGGACTGGCCGAAAGCCGCCGCTTCCGCACCATGTTCGCCGACGCGGGCGGCGCGCCCCACGACCAGCCGCTGGTCGAGGGCAACCAGCGAATCAGCGAAACCGGCCAAATCCGCCGCGACCTCGAATCGCGCGTTCTGCTCCTCGATTCCCCCCGCACCCAGGCGATCACCGGTTTCCTCGACGAAGCGGGGAAACAGGCCACCAGCGGGCTCGAGGTGGAGAGCCCCACCCTCTTCGCCACCGTCGCCGCCAGCGCCCTCGACGACCAGCCCCTGGCCGAATCCGGGCGCATCCTGCTGACGGCGGTCGGCCGGGCCGAAAACACCGGCTTCGCCTACAATCTCCTGCGCAACCGGCGCGTCGCCTCGGGCACCGGCCCCATCCTCGCCGACCCCGTCCGCGCCCGCCTCGCCCTGCGCACCAGCCAGACCGGCCTCCAGGTCGTCCCCATCGCCGCCGACGGCACCCGCGGCGAACCCCTCGCCGCCGCCTATACCGACGGTGTCCTCCGTTTCGAGATCGGCCCCGAGGCCAAAACCATCTATTACCTGCTCGAACGCCGCTGATTCGCGTTTCCGCTTCCCGTGTCCGTGGTCTGCCTGAAGAAACCAGCCAGGAGTTGGTCGATGGTAGGCTTCCTCCCCAAGTTGCGGTATATCGCCTTGCTGCTGCTCGCCGGGCGGCTCGCCGGCGCGGGAGACGACTGCTACGTCCCCCGCGACAGTTTCTGGGAGACGGCGGCGGCCAGCCGCGCCCGCTTGCAGGCCCACTGGCAGGAAACGGGGTTCCGGCCGTTGCAGCACGGCCTGCTCCGGAAAGGCAATCCGCCCCGGCCCATCCGGGTCGAGGTGACCGGCGTGGACCGGCTGGTGCTGGTGGCCCATCACCCTGTGAAAGACCAATGGCTACCAGTGGTCTGGGGCGAAGCGCGCCTGATCCGTCCGGACGGGACCTCGGTGTCCCTGGCGAGCCTGACGCCGGAGAAGGTGACGGCGCGGTCCGGCGGGTTCACCCGCCACGACGGCAGGTCCGTGTCCCTCGGCGAAACCTCGTTCCCCCACGGCCTCGCCNNCCTTCGAGGCCACCATCGGAGTCCAACCCCACACCGACCTCACCCTCTCGGTCCGCTTCAAGGTCCTCGACGGCCCCGCTGCGGAGGACCCCTGCGAGCGGGTCTGGCAACGAATCGCGCAGGCCTTCCCGAACCACGCCCGCGAATTCGGCTCGGACGGTGCCTACTGGCTGGCCGCTCCAGGCCCGCAATGGCTGGAGGCCCGACTCCTGGACCGGCTGGTCAAGGAACTGGGGGACTGCGGGACGGGACTGAAGGTGAAACAGACGGAACTGGATGAACTCAAGATCGGGCCGGAAGATCCGCGACGGCTAGCCCTCCTCGACCAGGCCTGCCGCTTCAAACAAGCCGTGGCCGAGCTCGACCAAATCAACCCCGCGACGAACTGCCGTCTGGCGGAACGGCTCGGCCCGGAACGGCAATATCTCCTGCCCCGGACCGAGGCGACGCTCGCCAAGACCACCGCCATCCGTGCCGCCCTCGCGGCCCTCGACGAGAGCGTGATGGCCGACATTCCCCGGACGGTGGCGGAGGGCAGGGCCACGCTCGGCCAGATTCTGGTGGCCGCCTACGGCATCGAAGAGATTCTCTTCGCCGTGCGGAACGAGGCGGAGGACGGCCACTGGTACGCCAATTTCGGCTACTGGTGCTCCAATCCCGACCAGAAGGTGTACGCGCCGGGCGGCAGCCGTCTGGCCAAGCTCAACCTGCACTCGGGACAAGTGACCGATCTTTTCACCGATCCCGACGGAGCCTTCCGCGACCCACAGGTCCACTACGACGGCGGCAAATTCCTCTTCAGCTACCGCAAGGGAGGAACCGATTTCTACAAGCTGCACGAGGCGAACGTGGACGGTTCGGGGCTCCGGCGGTTGCTCGACGACCCCAACGACGACATCGAGCCCACCTACCTCCCCAACGGCGACATCCTCTTCTGTTCGAGCCGCTGCAACCGCTGGGTGAACTGCTGGCACACCCAGGTCGCCATTCTCTACCGCTGCGGACCCAACGGCGAAAACGTGCATCCCGTCTCCGCCAACATCGAGCACGACAACACCCCCTGGCCCCTGCCCGACGGCCGGATTCTCTTCACCCGCTGGGAATACGTCGACCGCAGCCAGATGGCCTTCCATCATCTCTGGACCATCAACCCCGACGGCACCGGCCAGATGACCTACTACGGCAACCAGGAGCCGGGACGGGTGTTCATCGACGCGAAACCCATCCCCGGCACGGACCGGATCGTGGCCTCCTTCTCCCCCGGCCACGGGCGGCGCGAGCATGCCGGCACCGTCGTGGTGGTCAGCCCGAAACGCGGGCCGGATGATCCGCAGGCCGAGCAGTGCATCAATCCCAATCCCGTCTTCCGCGATCCCTATCCGCTGGCCGAAGACCTCTTCCTGGTCGCCCGGGCAAACCAGTTGCTGGTCATGGACGGAGAAGGGAAAACCCAGGAGCTGTACCGTGCTGAAGCCGTCGTCCACGAGCCCCGTCCCATCCGCTCCCGGCCCCGGGAGCATGTCATACCGGACCGCACGAACTGGGCGCTGGCCGAGGGCCGCCTGCTCCTGGCGGATGTCTACGCCGGACGCAACCTGGCCGGGATCGAGCGGGGCGAGATCAAGCAGCTCCTGGTCGTCGAGACGCTCCCCAAGCCGGTGAACCACAGTGGCGGCATGGACATGATCAGCGAAACCGGCACCTTCACGCTCGAACGGGTGCTGGGCACCGTGCCGGTCGAACCCGACGGCTCGGCCCATTTCCGGCTGCCCGCCAACCGCCCGGTGTTCTTCGTGGCGCTGGACGGGGACGGGCTGGCGGTGAAGCGCATGCAGAGCTTCGTGAGCGTTCTGCCCGGCGAAACCACCAGTTGCGTGGGCTGCCACGAGCCGCGCACCCAGGCTCCCCTGCTCCCCGGTCGTCCCGCCATCCAGGCCGCCGCCCGCCCGCCCGATCCGATCCAACCCTTCGCCGGGGTGCCCGATGTCATCGACTTCCCCCGGCATGTGCAGCCCATCCTGGACAAGCATTGCGTGTCCTGCCACAGCTACGGGAAGCGCAGCGGCGGCGTGGTGCTGGTGGGGGACTACGGGGCGCGGATCGGCGGCAGGCGGTTCATGCAAAGCTACTGGACCCTGCTGCTCCGGCGGCAGTTCGCGGACGGCGGCAACCACTACGGCAACCGCGCCCCCCGCACCATCGGCTCCGGCGCCAGCCCCCTCATCGCCAAAATCCGGACCGGACACCACGGGGTCGCCCTCTCGGCAACGGAATACCGGACCATCTGGAACTGGGTCGAAACCGGCGCCCCCTTCGCCGGCACCTATGCCGCGCTCTTCACCACCACCGGCCCCGCCACCGGCCGCGAGGCCTTTCAGGTCATCGGCAAGCGCTGCGTTTCCTGCCACAACGAGCCTGGCCGCAAGCTGCCCACCAACGCCGTCGGCGTGAATCCCCACTATTACCGGCAGATTCCCCCGGGCGCGGAACGCTTCGCCACTCCCCTGCTTTTCAACGAGACCCATCCCGAAAAGTCCCTGGCCCTGCTCGCCCCCCTCGCCAGGGAAGCGGGCGGCTACGGCATCTGCCCGGTGTTCCAGGACACCACCGATCCCGACTACCAGCGCCTGTTCGCCGCGCTCCGCCCTCCTGGCGAATACCTGAAAACCGCCCTGCTCTATCATATGCCAAACTTCCGCCCGAACTCACATTACATCCGCGAGATGAAGCGCTACGGTGTGCTGCCCGCGACCTTCGCCGAGGGCACGGACCCGATCGATGTCTTCGCCACCGACGAGGCCTACTGGCGCTCCTTCTGGCATACCCCCTAACCCGCGCCCCGGAATGCAGAATGAAGAAGGCAGAATGGAGAATGGCTCGGGACGGCAGTTCCGCCAACATGATGGCAACGGACTGTTCCATACGGCGGGACGGACTCGACAGTTGCCGTTCCCGGACCATACTACACGGTAAGTCACTGCCGCACCCCTCCCAGCCCATTCTGCATTCTGCCTTCTGCATTCTGCCTTCTGCATTCTGCCTTCTGCATTCTGCCTTCTGAATTCTGCATTCTGAATTCTGCATTCTGCCTTCTACATTCTGCCTTCTGCATTCTGCATTCTCCCTTCCTCATTTTCAGGACTTCCCCCATGACCCCCCGCACCAACCTGCTTTCCCTCTACCGCCGCACCGGCTACCAGTGGATGCCGGTTTCCTTCAGCCTCTGCCCGGACATGCAGAAGAAGATGTGGGCGGCCGTGCCCGAGGGCGTCTCCCTCGGCGACCATTTCGACTATCCCGAGGGCTTCGCCTACGCCGGGGTGCCGGGACCGAAGCGCATCCCCTGCGCGACTCCCGACTGGCGGACCTTCTTCTCCGAACCCCTGCACGAGTCCACCACCTTCAGCGACTACGGCGTCGCCCACGAGGGCGGGCACCAGGGCACCCACCACCTCTTCCGCATGCACCACCCCATGGCCCATTTCGACTCCCTCGACCAGATGCGCGCCTACCCCTGGCCGGAATGGGACTGGGAGGACACCGCCCACATCCGCGCCGCCGTGGACCAGGCCCATGCCCGCGAACTCCCCGCCATCGCCAGCATGGCGTGCAGCGTCTGGGAAACCAGTTGGTACATCCGCGACATGACCGTCCTCATGATGGACATGTGCATGGACGACGAGAAGGCCGTCTACCTCCTCGACCGCATCACCGAGGACAGCGCCCGCCGCGCCCGCGCCATCGCCCGCGCCGGGGCCGACCTCATCGCCATGGGCGACGACATCGGCATGCAGAACACCATCATGATGAGCCTCGACATGTACCGCCAGTGGCTCAAGCCCCGTCTCGCCAAAGTCATCGCCGCCGCCAAGACGGAAAAGCCCGACATCCTCATCCAGTACCATAGCTGCGGCTACGTCGAGCCCTACATTCCCGACCTCATCGAGGTGGGCGTGGACATCCTCAACCCCGTCCAGCCCGAATGCATGGACTTCGCCAAGCTCCACGCCGAATACGGCGACCGCCTCAGCTTCAACGGCACCCTCGGCACCCAGACCACCATGCCCTTCGGCACCCCCCAGGACGTCCGCGACACCGTCTTCCGCAACCTCGACATCGCCGGCGACAAGGGCGGCCTCGGCGTCTGCCCCACCCACCTCCTCGAACCCGAAGTCCCCTGGGAAAACGTCGCGGCCTACGTCATCGCCTGCCGCGACTACTCCCGCCGCAAATAGACGGCGGACGAGCTTGCCGTTGCAGCGCGGGGCACGGAAGGCAGCCCGGCCGCAAGGCCTTGAGCCCACCCCCGGTGGACGCCCGTAGGGGCGAGGCTTGCCCTCGCCCGGCCTCTCGGCCAACCGAAACGGGATGCAAACTTTGCTGTTCCTCCCTGGTCCCGCCCCCCAGGGGGCGGAAGCATTTTCCGCAAGGGCGTCAGCCCGCGTAGGGGAATCACCTTGGACTGACGGCCAAGGACCGATATGCCGCCCTCCGGGGAGGGCTCAGTTCCTATTTTCCGCCTTTCCCAGGGCTCACGCCGCTGGGCTGGTATATGCCGCCCTCTGGCGAGGGCTCGAATACCAAGACCGACCGCCGCCAGGCTCCATGACTG
>LVAZ01000218.1 GCA_001603055.1 Victivallales bacterium Lenti_02 | reverse complement strand
CGGGTAGGCATGGCGCGGGACGGGTGGTCGCGAGGACGCGACCGCTCCACGCGATAGCTTGGCATGGTCTCCGGCGCGGACGGAAAGAATGCCCCGCGGAAATGGTTGTGTGGAGAGCGTCGATCCCAGGCGGCTTTCTCCCCGGCCAGCGACTCGGGTAAGCTGGGCGCGCCCGCTCCACGCGAAAGGTTGGCATGGGTTCCGGCGCGGTCACGGAGAAAGCCCTGGAGCATGCCTCCTGGCACCCCGCGCCCCGAACATGTGCTTCACAGGTTCAGGGCTGTCCGGTCAGGCGTTTCTCCAGGTCGTCCACTCCGCCGGTGGAGCGGACGTAGAGCACATGCCCGGCGAAACGGGGCGCTCCCTGAACCGGGTTGCCGAACAGGTCGTGGACGGCCAGTCCGGCAGTGCCCGGCAGGTCGAGACGGCCTTTGCTCTGGCCGGAAACGACGGCCGTCGCGGTGCCTTTCCCCTGGAAAAGGTAGGCGCACACATCCTCGCTGAGCGGCACGCGGCGGACGAAGACCGAGTCTTCCAGATGCCAGGCCAGATTGGCGAAGGCGGCCAGCTCGGCGTGGGGATACCCGTCCGGTCCGACCAGGGTCAGGAAGGCGGGATTCCGGCCCAGGGATTCGTAGCCGTGCGCGGTGTAGAGGAAAATCTTCTCCGCGCCAGCCGCCAGATTGGCGACGATGTAGCGGCAGGTCTTGTCGGCCGAGGATACCGCGTCCCCCGCGTTGGTCCAGGGCAGCGCGTAGCGGTAGAGTCCGAAACCGCCGCCGCCCGACGTCCCCGTGCTGTTTCCCTGGCCCTCGCTCATCCAGACCGGTTTGGCGAAGTCCGGAACCTGCTCCTTGATGGGGCCGATGGCCTTGTCGTAGGCATCCTGCGCCTGGTCGCCGACGAACCCCTGGGTGGCGGAGGTGTAGTAGTGGTAGTCCACCAGATCGCAGCCGGGATAGGCACCGCCGGCAAAGACCTCCTCGGTCCATTTCCTGCCACTCTCGCCGCCGTAGGTGTTGAACCCCGCGATCCGGGCGGCGGGGTTGCCCTCCTTGGCGGCGGCATAGGTGGCGACGGAGAGCCGGGCGTAGTCCGCGGCGGGGGTCGGGCCGGCCTCGTAGCTCTTCGTCTCGGGGTTGTAGACCGTGTGCCAGAAGGACGCGCCCCAGGGCTCGTTCCAGATGAAGAAGTCGTCGATCACGCCCTGGTAGCGCCGCGTCACGGTGCGCACGTAGTTCGCCCATTCCGCCAGATCGCGGGGCTGGTAGTAGCGGTCGAAGTAGGTGTTGAGTCCCGTTTTGCCGGAATCGAGATAGAGCGAGCTCCAGGTGGGCGCGGTCTGCAGGCCGGCGAAGATGCGGATGCGGTTCTCGCGGAACCGGCCGATGGCATCGTCGCGGAACTCCCATCGGCCCTTTTCGGGCTCCAGGTGGTACCAGCCGATGTACTCGGTGCCGGCGTCGTGGAAGCGGGCCCAGTTGATGCCCGCCGCCTTCATCATGCGGATGGTGAGGGGCGAGGCCATGAAGTGGCAGCCGAAGGGCGAGGCTGGCGCGTCCTCGTGCAGATGCACGGGACGGCGGATGCGGGTGACGAGGATTTCGTTGAACGGCGAGATGCGCTCTCCATTCCGCTCCACAAAAGCCTCCACCCGGAACTGGCCGAGGGGGGCCTCCGGGAACACATCGTAGCGGAACGTGCCGGTCTGCATCGGGGGGGCATCCCCCGCCCGCAGCTTGCCGAGCTTGATGTCGGGAAGGGCTTTCTCCTGGCCCGTGGCGCTGACGGCGTTGAGCTTCAGAGTCGCGCCTTCCAGGGTGCCGGTCACGCAGAAAAGCAGGGACGGTTCCTCGTCGACGAACTGAATGCGGGTATCGGAGTAGGAGGATGCCGGCAAGCCCAGCGCGACCTCGCATTCGGCCTGTGGCGTGTAGGCCCGGGGGGCCGGGTCGCCGGCCCACGCCTGGAGCGCGTCGAGGTGCAGGACACCCGTTCCGGAAATCCGCAGCGTGAAGGAGCGCGCCACCTTGGCGGAGTCGTCCAGCCGGAACTCCAGCGTCTCCGTCCGCCAATCCGGTCCGGCCTGGATCGTCTTGCTGGCGATGCTGCGGGAATGCGTCGCGGCCGTTGGGCAGAGAACGGTCAACTGCCATTCTCCGGAGCCCTTGCAGGCCAGGGAAACGACGTTGGGCGCGAAGGGGGCGGCCGTCTGGAACGGTTCGGTGAAGAGCGTGATCGGCTTCTCCGATGCCAGCTTCAGCGACGGGTACCCCGAGGGTCCGGGATTTGCCGCGTCGGTCTCGGCCGATCCGCCGGTGAATTCACGGCTCAGGTTCCACCCCGCCTGGAGGCCGAGGGGGAAGCGGCTGTTGCGGAAGAAGTTCGGGCAGGTCGCGGGCGGTCGTTCCAGGGAATTGGCGACTTCCTCGAAGGTGAGGCTCTCGATCCGGAGGCTGGCGATGTCGCAGCTCCCCATGCCCGGATAGAGGAACAGGCCGAGCGGATGCTCGGATTTCTGGTCCAGGGTGAACAGGAAGGACCGTTCGCTCCAGGCCCCCTCGGACATGGGGACGCTGGCGGACCAGAATGTCTTGTAGGGCGCGGGCAACTGCCGGAAGGATAGCGAAAGGCCCGTGTCGGGCAGCCGGCACAGGACCGTGACCCGGTAGTTGCCTGGGACTTGCAGAGTCGGCAGCTTCCAGTTGAACTGGACCGACGCATCGAGCTTGGTCACATTGAAACGGAGGAAGGTCCGGCCGTCCTCCGTGAGCTGTTGCGACGTGGCGACCGAGGCGTTCCAGCCCGGGAAGTCCGCCGCGCATCCTTCCGGCAGGACGCCATCGAAGGTCCCCTTTCCGGTCTGATGGACCTCGCGGGTCGGGCCGGCGAAGTTGACACTCAGGATGGTCTCGGCGCCGGCGATCCCGCCGACCGTCATTGCCGCGCAGAGAAACCACATGGTGATGCCTTTGCCCATGGATCATCCTCCTTCATGCATTATCGTTCGTAGTCCAGGCTTCAGCCTGCCGTCTCCGGGTTGTTTCAGATATACACGGACTGGACGGTCGTGCAATTGGCCGGGTGCGGCCGTTGACCTATCCTCTCGTCTAGACATAGATGTTGAAGTGGGCTTCGTCGTCGAGGATTTCGTTGCCGGCCGAGGCGTAGTCGCACATTGTGGTCGAGAAGCGGTCGTCCGCCGAGACGAACTCCACCTGGAAGCCACAGCGCACGTTGGGCATGGGGAAGGGCGTGACCTTGCAGCGATAGTTCTTGCCGCAGACCGTCTTTCCCCCGAACATCTCCTCGACCGTGTTGCCAATGCGCTTGCTGCGGGCGAGCAGGAGGGGACCGACGCGCAGCGTACACATGCGCTCTTTCGCCATGAGTTCGGGAGGCACGTAGCTGACGGAGTCGGACGCGCCGAGCGTCCAGCGCTGGATGGCCCAGTGCTTGGGGCCGTATTCCTCCAGTTCGTGGGGGAATTCGCAGAGGGAAGGGGTGCGGTCGAACTGGATTTCCAGTCGCGTGGCCCCCGGCGCGAGCGTGGTTTCGAGATACTCCCCGGCGGTTGCGGGCTGGCTTTTCCCGTTGATCCGGACCGTCGTCTCGCGGCTCCAGACGGGAATCCGGACGAACAGGGGGACGGAGTCTGCGGACGTGTTGTCGATCTCGATTTCCGCTAGACCGTGTTGCAGATAGTCGCCGCCGATCCGGATATGGATGGGCTTGCCGTCGGGCGCTTGCAGGGTCACCTCGGCCTCGCTGAACAGGTTGAGACGGATGCCGTCCTTGCCCTGGACGGCGATGGCCTGGGCCATGTTCATGAAGCCCCGGGGCAGGTTGTTGACGCAGCAGTGGTTCTTCGTGAAGCCGGCCTGCTGGAGGGCGGTGATGTGGCGTCCGGCGCTGCGCACGCCGCGCGAGCCCCATTTGCCGTCGCGGTACACGCCCGCGAGGAAGGAGTTGTAGAAGGCCAGCTCGAACAGGTCCAGGTAGCGGCTTTTCCCCGTCAGCATGAAGAGTTCGTAGGAGACCCGCAGCCAGTGGATCACGTCGCAGGGCTCGCTGGCCGCGTTGATCTTGTTGGCCGCATGGCCGAAGATGTCGTTGAAGCCGACGCTGAACACGGTGTTGTACTCGGCTTCGAGCAGGCGCTCGTAGATGGCCTCGACGGCCTCGAAATAGTCCCGTTTCCCGGTGACGCGATAGAGTTCGAGGAGGCCGTCCAGGCAGGACATCATTTCGTAGGCCTTGGCCCAGGTCTGCGATTCCGGGTACCATTCGTGGACGGGTTTGCCGGAACGCGCGTTGGCGATGAGGTTGGGACAGCGGCCGTCGGGCCGGTCCCAGTCGCCCGCCGCCTCGATGGAGAAATCGAGATACTTCTGGTCGCCGGTGGTCTCCCAGAGGAGGAGCATGGGCTTGATGATCGAGCCGCTCGGCAGACCGTTGAAGGTGCCGGTGTCGCAAAGCCGGATGTGATTGTCGCGCAGCTCCTTGATGAGGTGGCTGGCGTGGCGGCAGGCGGCATCCAGGATTTTGGGGTCCTTCAGCAGCAGGTAGCATTCCATGAGCCCCCAGAGGGTGTACTTCCGGCACCAGACGTTCCAGTTCCAGTTGCACTCCCAGCCGACGACCTTCTTGGCCTCCTGGCGGTCGCAGGCGAACATGTTGAGCGAGTCTTTGTAGGTGCCGATGTAGCCGTCTTCGCGCTGGTAGGACATGAGGGCATAGCAGCCTTGGCGGAGGAACTCCGCCAGCTCCCGGTCGCCGGTGTGGCGGCAGACGCGGGCCGCGCTGATGACCCATTTCCCCCAGAACTCCCCCTGCCAGTAGCCGACGATGATCTGGTCGTCGATGCGGTTCTTGAAGGCGTCCTCCGCCTCGCGGTAGCCGCCGTCGCGCGCTTCCTGCGAGGTGATCCGGCCCTCGATCAGCTTGCCGAGCAGATGTCCGACCGAGCCCCCGATTCGGACAGCCGCGAGGTCGGTGGTGGCGAAGAGATTGTCGATGGTGTACATCGTGTTCTTCCTGCTACTTGGTCAGTTCCAGCAGTTGCGCGACCGGGGTGACGGAGAGGTCCATCCGGCCGTCGCCATGGTTGATGGTGCAGATGATGTATTTCTCGCCGCAGACGAACTGCGGATGGGGATCGGGGTGGAGCTTGCTCTGGTTCTCCTTGTCGTTGAACGCCGGCAGGGACTGGTAGAGGAAGACCTCTTTCTTGGTGGCGGCATTGTAGAATCCCACCTGCCAGGCACAGCCGCGGTACCAGGGCCCCACGCTGTAATCGTAGGTGAAATACTGCCGGTCCGCCGTCATGGTCGCGTGCGCCGCGCGGACCGGCGCCAGGCGCTGCTGCTCGCCGCTGGCAAGGTCGCAGTAGATCACGCCGTATTCCTTGCCGTGGCTGCAATAGTAGAAGCCCTTGCCGTCGGGCGCCCAGTACTCGTGCGTCGCGTAGTTGTTCATGGGCGGGATGATCCGGCGTTTCCCCTCGGGCTCCACCAGCAGCAACCGGGGGTAGACCCCGTCGATGTTCTGGATGCGGTGCTCGACGCCTTCCGCGTCGGTCCAGCGGGTCTCATGCGCGCAAAGGGCCAGCCGGTCGTTGGCGGGATTGAGCTGGCCGTGGTTGACGCAGACGGCCTCCTCGCCCCAGATTTCGAAACTGCCGCTGGCGATGTCGAGCATGCCCTGGATGAACCGGTCGTCCACGCGGGCGTCCATGAAGACCTGCCGGCGATCCCGGGTCAGGGTGAGGTGCGTGGCCAGACTGTGGATTTTCGTGCCGGCCTCGCGCAGTTCTTTCGGGATGTCGCAGAGCTTCTCCTTCTGGCGCGGCTCGCCGGGCAGGAACAGCCGGTACAGCCCGTCCTTCTCGAACCAGTACAGATTCGCCGTCGCCGGGTCCAGGAACGGGATGCTGCCGCGGATTTCCAGCGGCTCGACGGTATCCCCAAGGAAGTCGATGAGCGCAAAGGACTTCCGGTTGCCGCGCTCGCCCCCGGACACATCGAAGACGATGAACCGGCCATCGTCGGTCATGGACGGTTGCGTGAAGTAGAGGCTCTGCTGGTTCTCCGCAATCCGTTTTTCGAGGATGTACGAGACCACCCCCGAAGACGGCTCCACATGGCGGCGGAACAGGCTGGAGGTCTCCGGCGTCTTCAAGTCGGCGCCCGCCGCGGCAAGACTGCCGCCCGCAATCGCCAGCGAGGAAAGGGCAAGACAAATCTTCATTTTCATACTCCTTTTGGTCCCAGGACCCGGCCGCCGTCGATCAGGTAGTCGACCCCGGTGATGAACGATGCCTTGTCCGATACCAGGAACTCGATCAGGTAGGCCATCTCGTCCGCCGTTCCCTTGCGGCCCAGAAAGGTGCCGGTGGTGGGAGGGGCCACCTTCTCGTCGGTGATGAGACCGGGCGAGATGCAGTTCACATTGATGCCGTAGGGTCCCATCTCCATGGCCAGCGATTTGGTGAAGGCGACCAGGGCCCCCTTGCTGGCGGCATAGACCGCCAGCTTCGGGATTCCGGTCGTCGCGGCGATCGAGGAGACATTGACGATCTTGCCGTATTTCCGCTCCGCCATGTGGTTGAGCAGGGCATGGGTGACGTACAGCGTCCCCTTGAGATTCAGGTCCAGAATCCACTCCCAGTCCGGATTCGGCGTGTCCTTGAAGGGGGTCTGCTTGTGCCAGCCGGAACCGGCGTTGTTGACCAGAATGTCGACGTGCCCGAAGGCCGCGAGAATCTCGGCGATGGCCGCTTCGACGGCGGCATTGTCCGTGATGTCGACGACCTGGACGGAGGCCTCGCCGCCGGCGGCAGCGATGGCCTCTCTGACTTGTTCGAGGCCCTCCCGATTGATGTCGAGGGCGGCGACTCTGGCGCCCGATTCGGCCAGCCTAATGGCGGTGGACCTGCCAAGTCCCTTGGCGGCACCGGTGACAACGGCGGTCTTGCCTGCGAGATTCATAATCCCGTTTCCTGTCTGGATTCCGTTCCGGGTCTGGATGAGGGGGCATGGAAGCGGCAAACGTAGGCCGGGGTCGGCTCGGAGGCAAGGCCGCTGGTGTACAATGGGTTCCCTGTCGCGACCGGGATGCCTACGGTGCCCAGCCTTCGCGCTGGGTGAGGTTGACCAGTTCGTAGAGCTTGGCCTTGCAGGGGTGGTCGCCCAGGGTTCCGGCGGTGAAGCCAATCGCGAGCCGCTGGTTCTGGTCGGCCAGACCGTCGGAACCGCCGTAGCCGCCGTGTCCGAAGACGTTGCCGGGTTCGGCGAGCGAGCCGGAGAGCGCGAACCCGTAGCCATAGGTTCCGAAGCCGCTCCGGCTCGGCGGCGGCGGCTCGGGGCAATTCAGGGTCGTCGCCTGTTTGAGCACGGCTTGCGGAAAGTAGCGCTCCGCCAGAATCGCGTGGTAGAAGGCGGCGAGGGCCTGGGCCGAGGCGATGGCGTTGAATCCGGGCAGCGCGGCCCGGCGGATGCAGGGCTGGCGCATCAGCACGTCGAGCGGATCGCACACCGAGAAGCTCTTCGACGGCTGGAGCGACGGCGCGAGGCGAAACTCGGCGGCATTCTGTTCGGCTTCGTCCGTCATGCCGAAGTAGAAATCCCGGATTCCCTCCGGAGCGAACAGCTCCTCCTTGACGTAGGTCCAGAACGGTTTTCCGCTCACCCGCTGGATGATCTCGGCGGTCACCCAGCCGTAGGTCAGCGACTGGTAGCGGGTCTTCGTCCCCGGTGCCCAGTCCGGCGCGGATTTCTCGATGGCGCGGATCATGCAGGGCCAGTCGGCCACCTGCTCATAGGTTTTCTGCTCCGGGAACCGCTGGCGAAGCCCGGAGGTGTGGTTCAACAGATGGAGCACCCGCGTCTTCTCCTTGCCGTTCTGCGCGAACTCGGGCCAGATGTCCGCCACCAGCGTGTCGGGCGAGACTTTGCCCTGCGCGATCAGCCGGGTCATGGCGGCGGCCGGAACGCCCTTGCTGGTGGAGTAGACCGGGATCACCGTGCGGGTGTTGATGGGGCGGGTGCGGGCGAAGTCCACCCAGCCCGCGCAGGCGTTCGCCAGACACTCGCCGTTCCGGTACACGCAGAACTGGAGACTGTTTTCGGCACCGGTCGCGACGGCGTCGTCGAGTATCCTCTGCACCTGTTCCTGCAACTGCTGGTTCATGTGGGTCCTATGCTTTCACTTCAGGCGGGGAAGGGGAGCCATTTCTCGGTCCTGGAGCGTTGGCTGTCCCAGGCCGCCTTGATGAACGCGACCTCCCGCAAACCGTCGGCCACGCTCGGAAAATCGTAGGCGGCGGACGTCTTCCCCGCCGCATGCTCGCGCACCGCCCGGGCGAATTCCAGATAGATGTTGGCGAAGGCCTCGACGAACCCCTCGGGGTGCCCGGCGGGGATGCGGGTGGCGCCGAGGGCCGTCTTGCCGAGGTAGGCGTTGCCGGAGCCGGTCCGCACCGTCTCGCGCGGCCGGTCGGGCCACTTGGCGATGAGGGTGTTCGGCTCCTCCTGGTGCCATTCCAGGCCGCCCTTGCTGCCGTAGATGCGGAACGACAGGGAGTTCTCGTCGTTGATCGAGACCTGGCTGGCGTAGAGGATGCCGCGCGCGCCATTCTCGAAGTGGAGCAGGAGGTTGGCATCGTCCTCGAGGGGCTTGTAGTCGACGAAGGCGCTCAGGTCGGCGCAGAGTTCGGTGACCCGGAGGCCGGTGACGTATTCGGTCAGATGGAAGGCATGGGTGCCGATGTCGCCCAGGCAGCAACTGCCGCCGGAGAGTTCGGGATCGAGTTTCCACGACTGGTGCTTGACGCCGGCCGAGGCGAAATCCCCCGCCAGCCAGCCCTGCGGATACTCGACGAGGACTTTCCGGATGTCCCCGATCGCGCCGCTCCGGATGCGCTCGCGGGCCTCCTTGACCATGGGGTAGCCGCTGTAGTTGTGCATCAGGCAGAAGTGTCTGCCCGTTTCGGCCACCGCGCGGGCCATCTGCTCGGCCGCGGCCAGGTCCGTGGTCATCGGCTTTTCGCAGAGCACGTGGAACCCCGCGCGCAGGGCGGCCATCGCGATCTCTGCATGGAGGTAGTTGGGGGTGACGATGGCGACGAAGTCCATGCCGTCGGTGCGCGCCTGTTCCCGCGCCAGCATCTCGCGGTAGGAGGCATAGACCCGTTCCGGCGGCAGGTACAGGGCTTGTCCGGCCGCGCGGGATTTCTCCGGCGACGAGCTGAAGGCACCGCAGACCAGCTCGATCTCGCCGTCGAGCGCGGCGGCCATCCGGTGGACTTGCCCGATGAAACCGCCCGCGCCGCCGACGAGCCCCATTCTCAGCTTGCGAGGATATGCCATCTGTCCGCGATTCCCATCTGTGGCGGCAACCTGCTGCCGGGCCGACGAATCTATGCCTGAGATCAGGCGAGGATGTCGCGCTGGACCACCTCGCCGGGGCGGGTCGAGGTGTGGGGCCACATTTTCCGTCCGGGGTAGAAGGAGGTGTGGATGCCGGTGTGGACGTCGTCGCCGAGAATCGCGCCGAATTTGCGGCGGCCGGTGTCGAGGAGCTTGCCGTCCACCATCGAGCGATGGTTGGCGCCGTCGTGGCGGAAGTTGGCGGTGATGGTGCCGGCTCCGAAATTGGTTCCCTCGCCGATGATGGAGTCGCCGCAGTAGCTGAGGTGGCCGATGGCGACGCGCGGGAGAAGGATGGCGTTCTTGATCTCGACGGCCTGGCCGACGTGGCAGTTGTCGCCGATGGCGGTGCTGCCGCGCAGGTAGCAGTTGGGGCCGATTTTGCAGTTGCGGCCGATGATGGCGTTGCCCTCGAGGTAGACGCCGGGGAGGATGCGCGAGCCCTGGCCGAGGACGAGCACGCCCTCGACGGTGGCCTTGTCGCTCAGCTCGCCCGCGATGGCGTTTTCCGTCAGCCCGCCGACGAGTTCCTCGTTCACCCGGAGGAGGTCCCAGGGGAAGCGGATGCGGAAGCAGCCCGCGTCGGCCACCAGCCGTTTGGGACGGACGGGCGGTTCGCCGTCGGGGGAGACCCAGGCCACCACCTCGTTGTCGAGCACCAGAACCGCTTCCGGCTCGGCGGCCAGGGCTTGCAGGCTGGCGGGGGAGAGCCAGCAGTCCACCCGCTGGGCCAGGCCGACCCCGGCCAGGTCGGCGATGCGTTCGAGGATGGTCTCGCCGAGGGGGCGGTTGGCGACCGGGAGGGCGGCCAGGGGGCGGGTGCAGGTGAGGGGTTCGCAGCGGACATCCATGCCCGGCGGCAGGAGCTTTGGGGTCATCATGCTCCGATCTCCTTTTCGGCGGCGGCGGTGAGCCGCGCGATCCAATGCTCGGCCAGCTCGGCGTCGCGGCATTCGACCAGCAGGCGGAGGCGGTTTTCGGTGCCCGAGTAGCGGACCAGAGTCCGGCCCGCCTCGCCGAAGGCCGCGTGGCAGGCGGCCAGTTCCTGCTGGAGCAGGGGCAGACCTTCGAGCGGGGGCTTGGCCTTCACCCGGATGCCGGCCAGACGCTGCGGGTAGACATGCATGAAGGTGGCCAGGTCGGCCAGGGTGGCCCCCCGCTTCTTCATCATGGCCAGGATGTGCAGGGCGGTGACGATGCCGTCGCCGGTGGTGGCGTAGTCGCCGAAGATCACATGGCCGCTCTGTTCGCCGCCGAGGTTGAAGCCGTCCTCGCGCATCCGTTCGAGCACCTGCCGGTCGCCCACGCCGGTGACTTCGACCGCGATGCCGTTCGCGCGCATGGCCTCGTGCAGGCCGAGGTTGCTCATGGTGGTCACCACCAGGGTGTCCTTGGCCAGCTTGCCGCTCCGCTTGAGTTCGAGGGCGCACATGCCCATGACCTTGTCGCCGTCCACGGCGTTGCCCGCCGCGTCGCAGAAGATCACCCGGTCGGCGTCCCCGTCGAGGGCGACGCCGAGATCGGCGCCGGTCTCGCGCACCATGCGGCCGAGTTCCTCGGGATGGAGCGCGCCCACCCCGGCGTTGATGTTGTGCCCGTCCGGCGAGGTGGCCATCTTCACCACCTCGGCCCCGAGTTCGCGGAAGATGAGGGGGCCGACGAAATAGGCGGCGCCGTTGGCGCAGTCGAGCACGATCTTGAGGCCGTCCAGGCTCTGGTTCTGGATGCTGCTCTTGGCGAACTCGATGTAGCGGCCGCGGGCGTCCTCGATGCGGTAGGCCTTGCCGATCTGGTCGCTGGGGATGTGGTCGCTGGCGACGCTGCCGGCCAGGATCATCTCCTCGATGCGCTCCTCGAGGGCGTCGGAGAGCTTGTAGCCGTCGGGCCCGAAGATTTTGATGCCGTTGTCGTCGGCCGGATTGTGCGAGGCGGTGAGCATGAAGCCGGCGGCGGCGGCCATCGAGCGGGTGAGGTGGGCGACGGCGGGGGTTGGCATGGGCCCCACCAGGAAGACGTCCATGCCCATCGAGAGCAGGCCGCTGGTCACCGCCGTTTCGAGCATGTAGCCAGAGAGCCGGGTGTCCTTGCCCACGATGACCCGTTTCGACTTGGCCTCCTTGCCGAAGACGTAGCCTGCGGTCTTGCCCACCAGCAACGCGGTCTCGGCGGTGATCGGATGGATGTTGGCCGTGCCGCGAATCCCGTCGGTACCAAACAATTTGCCCATGCGGGTGCGTTCCTGTAGTCGGGGTGAAACGCCAGTCTTGCGCTGGAACGTTTCCCTGGCTCCTGCTTTCTTTCCCCCTCCGGGCTGTGCCGGAATAAAATGCAAAGGGGCAACATAGCCGTTTCCCGGAGTCCATGCAACTATTCCGCAATGAGCGAAACGGAGCCGCGCGGCGATCGTTTGCGCGGCTGGTTTGGCGGCATACGTTTGAATGCTGTATCCTGTTTCCCTCCGCGCTTTCGCCTGGAGCGCGGTGCGGCTGGCCATCAGGCGTCAAGGAGATGGCGGATATGGGAACCGGTTCAATCCTCGTGATCGCCGTGTGCGTCGTGGTTCTTTGCCTGCTGGTGTTCCTGCGGGGCCGGGAGACGCTGAAGGGGGAGATTCCCAAAACGGTCGCGGTGCCGCTGGTTCTGGTGGCCCTGCTGGTGGCCGCCGCCGTTCTCTATCGGCTCAGCACGGCGGCTCCTGCCATGTTCGACCATGGCGGCGTGGCCCAGGGAGCGATGATGGAAGGCGGAGCGGG
>LVAZ01000217.1 GCA_001603055.1 Victivallales bacterium Lenti_02 | reverse complement strand
GAGAACGGCCTGCCCTATGTCCGCCGGGACGGGGAGGTGAATCCCGAGCGCAACGAGGGGGACAGCGTGGCGCTGGGCCGGATGAACCGGGCGGTGCAGGCCCTTTGTCTGGGCTATTTCTTCTCCGACCGGGAGGAATACGCCGAACATGCGGCCCGCCTGCTGCGCACCTGGTTCCTCGATCCTGAAACTGGGATGAAGCCGAACCTCACCTACGGCCAGGCCATTCCCGGCATCACCGAGGGGCGTGGTATCGGCATCATCGACACCGCCTCGCTGGCCAGTCTGGTGGACGTGGTCGGTCTGCTCGATCCCTCCCCGGCCTGGACGGCGGGCGACCGGCAGGGGCTGGAACAATGGTTCGGAGCCTATCTCGACTGGCTGCTGACCAGCAAGCACGGTCGGGACGAGGCCCGCGCCCACAACAACCACGGCACCTGGTACGACGTGCAGGTGGTTGCCTTCGCCCTGTTCAGCGGGCGCGGCGAGGTGGCCCGGAAGACCCTCGAAGAGGTCGGGACGAAACGTCTGGCGAAGCAGATCGAGCCGGATGGCCGCCAGCCGCACGAACTGGCCCGCACCAAGACCTGGAGCTACTCGGTCATGAATCTGCACGGGTTTCTGACTCTCGCCCGGCTTGGCCGCCATGCGGAGGTGGACCTGTGGAATTTCGCGACCGAGGACGGGCGCAGTCTCCGCCGGGCGCTCGACTTCCTGGCCGGATACGGCAAGCCCGAGGCGGAGTGGCCGCATCCCCAGCTTGGGGGCTGGCACTTCCATGCCCTGTTGCCCTGCCTGCTGATCGGCGCGGAGGGGTTCGCCGAACCCGCCTACCGCGAGCTGCTCGCCCGCCTGCCCGAGGACGGAGTGCGCAAAGACCGCAGCCAGCTTTTCCATCCTCCCGCGCCCTAACCGAAAACCGGTTGCAGATTCCCTTGCAGTCGCTATTGTCGTTCTGACCAGCCATCCCGGCAACGGAAAGGATCGGAATCATGTGCCGACGCATTCTCCTGCCTGTGGCGTTGTTCCACGCGACCCTGTTCTATCCCCTGGCTAGTCCGGCCGACCCCATGGCCCGGCGGGCGGAATTGCAGGCCCTGGCCGACGCGCAGGGCGAGGCGGCGATTCCCCAGTTGGCCAAGCACCTCGACGATCCCCATCCGGTGGTCCGGCGCACGGCGGTGCGCCTGCTGCTCGGGCTGGGCAAGCCGGCCCGCGAGGCCCTGGTCGGCGCCCTGGCCAATCCGGACCCGGTGGTGCGGCTGCCCGCGCTCGAGGCCCTCTGCCAGTGGGCCGACGATCCCCTGCCGTTCGTCGAGCAGGCGCTGAACGACGAAAACGTGTCGCTGCGGGTCATGGCAGTGCGCCGTCTGGCGGCGCTCGATCCCCGGCCCGAGAACGCGGTCGCCCTGCTCGAAAAGGCCCGCCGCGACCCCTCGGCCGAGGTCAGCCAGATCGCCAACCAGGCCCTTTGGCCCTTCCGCCGCGACGTGGTCCTGATCCGCGACCGGGCCGACCATGACTACAACGTGGCCGTCGTGCAGACCATCCCCCTGCCCGAGGAGGGCTGGAAGTTCATCCTCGATCCCGAGCGGGACGGGCATACCAGGGACTACTTCAAACCCGCTTTCGCCGACGGCGGCTGGCGCGACTTCGCCATCGGCAAGCCCTGGCAGAAACAGGGGGTCGAGCACATCGGCGTGGCCTGGTACCGCCGGACCATCGCCCTGCCCGCCGCTCCCCAGCACGTCGCCGTCGAGCTGCATTTCGGCGGCGTGGACGAATCGGCCTGGGTCTGGGTCAACGGCGTCTACGTGGGGGCGCACGACATCGGGCCGGAAGGTTGGAACAAGGCCTTCGCGCTCGACATCACCAAGGAAATCGTCTGGGGCGCCGACAACCAGATCACGGTGCGGGCGATGAACACCGCCGCCATGGGCGGCATTTGGAAGCCAGTCCAAATCGAGGTGCTGAAATGAATCCCAGCCTGCGTTTCGCCCTTCTTTCCGCAGCGGTGCTGGGTTCGGTGGCGGGGGCCGCCGGCCTGGACCAGCCTTGGCAGCAGCCCTACGCCGGCGAGGAGGCCACCGGCGAATCGGTCGTCGTCCTATGGACCTTCGCCGGCCCCGAGCCGGGGCGGGACATGTCCGGCAGGGGGCACGATCTGGCCCTGCGGGGCCGTTCCCGCTACGTGGAGGAGGGCGGTTTCGGGGGTGTGCTCGAAACCTTCCCCACCGATCCCGAGAACATGGCCAAGGACGCGCAGGGGGCGGTGGCCACCCGCAAGCCCGAGCTGTCCCCCGAGGGTGCCTTCACCCTCGAAGTCCGTTTCCAGCCCAAGGCGGATTTCGCCGAACTGGCCCGCCATTTCCTGCTGGACAACAAATACTATTCCTACACCAGCGACCATCCCCGCGCCAACGCGGGCTACATGCTCTATCTCCAGCGCACCCGCGACCGCCGCTTCCAGCCGGTCGCCTACCTCGGCTACGGCAGCGACTCGGAATTTTTCCATGGCGACCCGGTCGAGATTTCGGCGGACGAATGGGTCCACCTCGCCTTCGTCTACGACGGCGAGGGCACGGGCCGCTTCTATGTGAACGGTGTCCTGCGCGGCACCGCCGCCTATCCGGAGCGCCGGGGCGTCGCCCCGGCCCAGCACAACCTCGCCGTCGGCGACCGCCACGGCAGCAACTATGTGGGTTCCTCGCTGCTCATCGACCAGGTCCGCATCCTGAACCGCGCCGCCGTCTTCTCCTCGGGCCAGGTGATCGTGGACGCCCGGTTCACCGGGGGGCGGACTGTCTTCGTGCGCTGCGAGCCGGAGATGGCCGCCACGGTCCGGGTGGTCAACGAGACCGGCAAACCATTCGCCGACCCCGTCCTGACGGTGGACGCGGCCGGGCGGACCCGGACCTTTCCGGTCCCGGCGGCGGAGACGCGCGAGCCGGTCGAGATATCCTTTCCCCTCGACACCTCCCTGCGCCCCGGCGAATACACCCTGGACATCCGTCTCGACTGCACGGTCGAGGGCGAGAAACTGACCAACCGCGCCTCCCGGCGCTACACCGTTGTGCCCCGCGATCTGGCCGGGGCCATGCCCGTCATCATGTGGGGCGGCGGGGACATCCAGCGGCTGAAGCGCATCGGTTTCACCCATACCCTCTACTGGATGAACCAGTTCAGCATGGACGGCTACAACGGGAGCGAACCGGTCCCGGCGGGCAGTCCGGCGGCCATGGACTACCGCGAGCGCATCGACAGCAATCTGGCTCTGGGCATGCGGGCCATCGGCTCGGTCGCGCCCGCCCGCAACTACGCGACCAACGAGAAGACCTTCGAGCTGCTGGCGCGGGTCGACGGCACCGGCAAGCCCTATGGCGACAAGGCCATCTGCGCCGCCCACCCGAGCCTGCCCGCCATCATGGAGCGCGTCGGCCGCTCCGTGGCCAACAACTTCAACGACCTGCCCGCCATGGACGGCTACCTCATCCATACCGAAATCCGGGACGGCACCGAGGTCTGCTACCACGACTACGACCGCGCGGCCTTCCGCCAGCACGCCGGCTACGACATTCCGGGCACCATTGTCGGCAAACGCCAGACCCACTATGCGCGCATTCCCGGCTTCCCCGCCTCGCGCGTGATCCCCGACACCTTGCCCGAGCTGGTTTTCTACCGCTGGTTCTGGAAGGACGGCGACGGCTGGAACGTCTGCCATTCGGCGGTTCACCGGGGGCTCAAGAGCAACGCGCGGCCCGAGGTTTTCACCTTTTTCGACCCTGCCGTCCGCGTGCCCAGCGTCTGGGGGTCCGGCGGCGAGGTGGATGTGATCAACCAGTGGACCTACACCTATCCCGACCCCATCAAGATGGGACAGGCCACCGACGAGATGTTCGCCATGGCCGGGGGCAGACCCGGCCAGCGGGTCATGAAAATGACCCAGCTTATCTGGAAGCGCTTCGACACCGCGCCCGCCAACGCCAAGACCGAAACCAAGGCCCAGTGGGAGATCGATCAGCCCGACGTGGTCTACTACACCCTCGCCCCCGACCATCTCCGCGAGGCCTTCTGGGCCAAGATCGCCCGCCCGGTCGAGGGCATCATGTACCACGGGGTCGGCTCGCTGTTCCCCACCAGCGGCGGCAGCTACCACACCACCACCGACGCCTCCGAGCCGGTCCTGACCGAACTGCTCAACGAAGTAATCAAGCCCCTCGGCCCGGCCCTTCTCCGGATTCCCGACCGGGAGAGCGACGTGTTCCTGCTTGAGAGTTTCACCGCGCAGGTGTTCGGCGGTCCCGCATCCTGGGGCTGGGGGCGCGGCTGGGCGGCGGACTGCCATCTGCTCCTGCAATGGGCCGGCCTGCAACCCAGGGTCGTCTACGACGAGACCGTGCGGCGCGACAAGCTGGCGGGCTGCAAGGTGCTGGTCGCCCCCGGCTGTCTGGTGCTGACCGAGTCGGTGGTCGCGGAAATCCGCGCCTTCCAGGCCCGCGGCGGGCTGCTGGTGGCCGATGAGATGCTGCCCTCGGCCCTGGTCCCGGATCTGGTCATCGAGAGCTACAATCGTCCCAAGCAGGCGGACGAGGCCAAACGGGTTCTTCTGGAACGCGCCAACGACCTGCGCCAGCAGCTTGCCGGGCTCTACACCTGGCCGCTCGATTCCTCGAATCCGGAGGTGGTGGTGCGCGGGCGGCGCTTCGGGGGCGCCGACTACGTGTTCGCGGTCAACGACCACCGCACCTTCGGCGACTACGTGGGCCATCACAAGCTGGTCATGGAAAAGGGCCTCCCCGCCGAGTCCCGGATCACCGTGCGCCGCGCGGCGGGCCATGTCTACGACCTCACCGCCCGCCGCGAAGTACCGGTGGAAACGACTCCGGACGGCATCGTCATCCCGGTGGCCCTCGGCCCCGGCGGCGGCGGAATCTACCTGGTCAGCGACCGGCCACTGGCGGAAATCCGCCTCGCGGCGGCGGGAAACCGCGCCATCCGCGTCGCCGTCGTGGACGCGGGCGGCCAGCCGCTCGACGCCGTGGTCCCGGTCGAAGTCCGTCTGCTCGATCCGCAGGGGCGTCCCTCCGAACTCGACGGCTTCCACGCCGCCGTGGGCGGCGTTCTCGAACTGGCCTACGACTGGGCGCCCAACGATCTGCCCGGTGCCTGGACTCTGCAAGCCACCGAACTGGCCTCCGGCAAGACCGCCCGGCTGACCCTGGACTGGTAGGAAAGATGATACAAAGTCGCCCATCCCGCGTTTCCCTTCGTTCCCTTGCCGTCATGTTGTGTGGCATGTTCATGGTCCTTTCAAACGGAGAAGCCGCCGTGCCCGAAAACGCCCTTGCCATCCTTGGCGAACACTTGACTGCCGAGGCGAAACAGCGTCTCGGTGCCGAGCCCGCCGCCCTCGACCCCAAGGGGCATGAACTGGCCCGGATTTTCCTCCAGGACCTGGCCGCGCCGGGACAGGTGTTTCCCGACGGCGCGGCGGCGGGCAAGACCACGCCCGCCCAGGTCGCGGCCCTGATGGCCCACCGGGTCAGCCTCCTCGGCGGCTACGAGCCGCAGGAGTTGGGCGATCCCATCGACTGGTTCCGCGCCCCCAAGGACGACCTCCAGTGGCCCACCCATCTCTCCCGCCACTACTGGCTGCGCCCCCTGGCCCAGGCTTGGCGCGGCGAGGGGAACGAGGCGGCGGCCGGCCAGGTGGTCGCGATTCTGCTGGACTGGGTCGCGAAAACCCCCATCGGCACGGACACCCTCCACTGGAGCGGGGTCCGCACGGCTTATCCGGACCGCTATCCCGGCTGCCCGGAGGGGTTCTTCAAGGGCTACGTGGACGGTCCGTGGACCTCGCTCTCCGCCCACGCCCGGCTGGAGTTCTGGAGCGAGCTGTTCGCCCTGCTCTGGGACGCGCCGCAGATGACCAACGAGGCGGTGGCGGTCCTGCTTGTCAGCCTCGCCCGCGACCATCGCCTGTCCATGCTCAACAATCCCCGTGCCATGAACCAGTACCAGGGTATCGCCGTGTCGCTGATTCATCTCGGTTGGTGGTATCCCTTCCTGGCGGGGGCGGAGGAGGCGGGGGCCATCGGCTGGGAGCGGCTGGTCCACTACGCCCGGACCGAAGTCTACCCCGACGGCTCGATGGCCGAGTGCTCGCCCAACTACGCGGCGGGCTGCCTGCAACGCCTGTTCAAGGTGGTGCAGGAGGCCAGGGCGCGGGGCGCGGACGTGCCGCCGGTCATGCTCGAACGGATCGCCCAGGCCCAGCGTGCCTTCGCCTTCCTCGCCGACCCGGCGGGCAATTCGCCCCGCATCGCCAAGGGCGGCGGCTCGATTCTCGGCCTGCTGGCCGCGCTCAACGCCGAATTCGCCGATCCCGAGGTGGCCTACGTCGCCACCAGGGGCAAGGCAGGGCAGCGACCAGAGGCCCTGTCCCACGCCTTCCCCTGGGCCGGACATATCGCGGCCCGGTCGGACTGGACGGCCGAGGCGGACTGGCTGTTCTTCGAACCCGGTCCGCGCGGCAGCGGCCACCACGACCTAGCCTGGCTGAACCTGCAAGTCCAGGCCAGGGGGGCGTGGCTGCTCACCGATCCCGGCTATTTCAGCTATTCGAGCTCGGGCGAGGACGGGGCCATGTCCCTCTATCTGCGGTCCAGCGCCGCCCACAACGTGGCGCTGGTGGATGGCCAGGGACAGAACCGTGTCCGCCCAGGCGGCAGGAGCGGCCCCAACACCGAGCCGGGCGAGTATGGCTGGTCGGACGACGGGCAGAGGTTCCGGGCCGAAGGCGTCTACGCCAACGGCTTCGGCCCCGACGGCGCGATTGCCGTCGTCCACCGGCGGGTGGTCGTCTACGACCGGTCCCGGCGCGCCATCGAGATCGAGGACCATTTCACCGGCGAGGGAACTCATGAGATGTCCCTCCACTGGCAGTTTCCTCCCGCCGCCGAGGTCGGGATCGAGGATGCCGCCCTCCGGGTGGTCAACGGTGCCGCCCGGGCCAGAATGGCGTTTGCCGCCCATGGCCCCCTCGAAATCGAGGTCGTGAAGGAAAGACGGGACCCGCTGGGCGGCTGGTTTTCCGCCACCTACGGCAAGCTCGCCCCCGCTCCCATGGGCGTCGTCAGGACCAGGGTCGCCTTGCCCTCGACCATTCGTACTACCATCCAGTTGGATTGACCTTGGTTTTGGGACGACGGCGGATTCCAGGCGAAAAACCGCATGTTGTGCGAATTTTGCATGAGCAAGGTTTGCTTTCTGCGAGAAATCGCGCAATTTTACAGTCAAGTGATGCTTTCTCCCTTCTTGTTTTCCCCCATCTCCCTCGTTTTCCCTGTGGCGTGAGGTTTGCGCCAAGCTATTAAACGTGGATCATGTGGTACAAAGGAGTAGCACGACGATGAACATGAAGAAATGGAAAACTCTGGCGCTGGTCGGTTGTCTGGTCTGCTCGTCGGGCATGGTGTCGGCCAGCAGTTGCTCCTCCTCCTCGGGGTGGCTGATGTCCCTGCTCCAGGATCCGGCTTTCCTGCTTCTCTGCCAAGCCAATCCGGCTTTTGCCGCCTATGGCCTGGCAATGGCGAGCGCAATGGACCAGTCCTCCCCCTACGAGCCGAGCTCCTCCGGGGCATGGGCCTGGGTCGTGGATGGCAGCGTCTCGTACAAGAACAGCGAAGCGCTGGGCATGTTCACGCCGAATCCGCATATCCGCACCTGGCAGGCCGATCTGAATGCCAGTATGGTGGGAGACCGGCTGACCGTCACCTTCAATGTGCCCTACCGGAACTGGAAAGGCTACGGCATCTACGAATTCTTCGACCTGGACGGCGAGAGCATCGGCCTCAACATCATTCCGCAGTACTTCATCTTCCGCGAGGACAGCGAGTGCTACGACCTCTCCGTCTTCACCCAGGTCGGCTACGAGCATATCTGGTTCAAGGACTACCCCGGGGTTGACGACACGGACCTGCTGAATCTGGGCGTGGGCGCCATGATCGGCAAGACCTTCGACTTCGGCCGTCTGTCCCTCCTCTACGGCTTCGGGTCCAGGGTCAACATCGACGGCGACGACATGGTCACCGGCAACAAGATGCTCAACACCCACAACACCGTGGCGACCTATAGCTTCGGCATCACCGAAAACATCTACGGCAGCCTCCAGGGCATCTGGCAGTACAACCCCAGCCTGCCCGACGGTTTTGACGCCAACACCTACAAGGGCCGGGCCAGCGTCGGCTATGCCACCGAGAGCTGGATGGTCGAGATCGCCTACGGCCGCACGCTCAACAGCACCAACTTCCGCGAGGACGAAATCGAATTCTCCGCCGGCTATCGCTGGTAGGGTGTTCTGATTTTGCCTGAATCGACCGGGCAACCGCCTACCGTGTGGTTGCCCGGTTTTTTTGCGGCTAGATTTCCGCACTCTCCTCACCCACGCGGGGTTCCTCATGCGCAGTGTCATCCTCCGTTTGTCCGCCCTCGTCTGCCTTGCCCTGCTGTCCGCCGGCTGTCTGTACCGGGGGCCGCAGCCCTTCGCTGTCCGGGACATGCAGAGCACCCTGGCCGGGGTTCCCCTCCGCGACGGGGACGTGGTGGTCAACCAGGCACCCAATCCGACTTCCATGATTCTCTCCCGGCACAGCCCGACCCCCGGCCGGTTCAGCCACGCGGGCGTGTTCGTCCATGCGGCCGACGGCACCCCGATGGTCTACCATCTGCGCGACGGCGGCGGGCGCGCCCTGAAGGCCAGTGACTATTTCCGCCGGAACGAGCTGGTGGGGGTGTACCGGCATCGCCGCTCGGATGCCCCCGGACGGCTTGGTTCCCGCATTCGGGAATGGCTGGCGGAGAACGACATCGCCGCGCTTCCCTTCGTGCTGTTCCCCGATCCCGACGACTTCAACTCCCCGCCCTACAACTGCAACACCTTCGTCAACTCGTTCTACCTCGGGGCCGGCCTCGACCCGCCCTTTGTTCAGCCCGCGTCCGCCTCGTCCACCGGCTGGACGCGGGAGATATCCCGTTTCGTCGCCAGCGACTGGACCCGGATCACCTCGGCCAGCGCCGTGGTGGGCAATCCCTTGTTCGAGGAAGTGGTGGTCTGGCGCAATCCGGCCATCGATCCCCGGCTCACGGCCGGGATGGAGGGGTTCACCGACGCGATCCGGGCGGAGATCGAGGCGGGGAGACGGTTGAAGACCAAGGCCCGCCATCCCCCCGCCCGGTTGCTGGCGGCGTGTTTCGGTGACGACGATTCCGAGTATGCCACCACCCAGGTGGTCGCCATCCATTTCAATCTGAAGGACGCCTGGAGCCGGGTGCAGCACCGGCTGCAGCAGGTGATCCGCCGGGACGGGGATCGTTTCCGGGAGGAGCATGCCTACGAGCTGGGCCGCAGGCTGGCCCTGGAGCATCTCGACGGCTTTTTCGAGTGAATCACTCGGCGGGGGCCACGAGGATGTCGTCCACGTAGGTGACGCAGGCGTGGCTGGCGACGGAGACGAAGCCCACCCAGTCCAGCCGGTCGAAGCCCGTCTCGCAAGGCAGGTCGGGGAAGGTACGCACCGTTCCGTCGGGCAGTTCCACCTTCAGGACAAAGGTGTGGCCCAGCCCCTCGCCCAGTTCCGCCGCGACCTCGACCTTCACCCAGGCATCCGCCGGAATCGTCATCAACTCCCGGTCCTCATGGACGAGTTTTCCGCCCGGGTTCACCCGCACGCCGGGGCCGCGCACGTAGCTTCCCCCCTCATACTGGCGCCACTGGTAGTAGAACTCCGATTCGGGCGAGACCCGCAGGGCGAAACGCCCCACCAGAGGCCCGGACGGGAAGGTCTGCCGGTAGAAGACATGCGGATTGAAGGCGTGCTTCTGTTCCGGCCCGTCGACGAATTTGAGGCTGCGCGTTCCCGAGGCGGCGTGCTCGTCGCTGACCCGGGCCGTGAAGGGGGCCTCCTCGGTGGTGGTGGCGCCGGCGAACAAGCTGCCGATCGCGCTCCGTTCGAAGTCCTCGCGGACGGGTCGGGGGGGCGGCTCATACCAGGCATAGGCGCCCGTGAGGTCCATCTTGCCGGGAGCGAAGGCGCGGGCGCGGACCACATGGTCTGTCGTCAGCGCGAGGGGCTGCGTGTAGCGGAGCGAGTGCTCGGTGGGTTCGCTGCCGTCGGTGGTGAAGTGAATGGTGGCCTGCGGATCGTCCGCCGTGAGGGTGACGCGCAGATCCTTGGTGACGGTTCCGTACCCCGGCTCGATGCGCGTCCGCAGGCGTGGCAGGAGCCAGCGTTCGCGGTAGGCGGGTTCCAGGCCGCATTCATCGACGGCGACGGGCTGCGGGATGCCCAGCGCCAGGGCAGGGGATTCGGGACGGAACCGGTAGTCGTCGTGGTCGGGGTCCATGAACAACGGGTCCGCCGCCAGGCTGGTCGCCTCGACTCCCTGCGGCTGGAAACGGGCGAGGACTTCCCTGCCCCATTCCGGGTCGGCGGTGCTGAAGTAGAGATTGCCGTCCGAATCCACGTCCGCCAGCCGGGGCGGCGGGGTTTGGCGCCAGCCGGAGGGATGCTCGAAGATGGCGGTCTGGTCAGGCCGCCGGGCATAGTAGACATTGCCCCGGTGGACGGCCCCGGTCTGCGCGTAGTGGACCAGCACCAGGTAGGCCCGGTGGCGGTGAACCGGGCGCAGATCGGCCACGATGTTGTGGCGCATGAGGTTGGCGCCCTTGTTGATGATCCCCTCGCCGTGGCCGCCGCTGCGGGCGAGGATATTGCCCTCGAAGACCGTGCCATGCTGGTCGTCGTCGTTGCGGATGACCGCGTTCATGTATTCGCCGAAGTTGTCGTGGCACCAGTTGCGGCGGACGATGTTGCCGGTGCCACAGCCGGAGACGTAGATGGCGTTGCCGTCGCCGATGGCTTCCATCACGTTGTGAATCTCGTTGGCTTCGAGAATGTTGTGCCGGGCGTGGAGGAAGGGCTCGCGGCCCTGCCAGTCGGGCCGCTGGTGGTTTTCTCCGAGCACGGCGTCCAGTTCCGCGAAGCGGCAGGTGCGGGCGCATTCGCCTTTGCCGTTCCGCGCCCAGGCGATCCGCCCGCTGATCACGACGGCGCTGTATGGGGTGTGGTGAATGTGGTTGCGGGCCAGAAGATTGTGCCCGCTCTGCCAGACAAACAGGGCGGGCGATCCCCCGTACATCCAGCCGGTGTGGTGCAGGTAGTTGTTGACGATGCGGTTGTCGCGGTTCACGTCCTTGGTGCCCGGGCCGTAGCCCGCGAGCAGGATGCCGACGCCGCCCGCGTCGTGGATGTGGTTGCCTTCGATGCGGTTGTTCTGCGCATGCAGGTCGAGGCGGATGGCGGTGTGGGCGGTGTGGGCGAATTCGCAGTCTAGGATGGCGCAGTTCTCGGCTCCGCGCAGGCGGACCAGGGCGCTGGGGCGGTCGAACATCTCCCAGTCGTGCTGGAGTCCCCAGCCGGTGCCGCCGTGCCACGACAGCCGGTCCCCGTGCCGGAAGGACAAACCTTGCAGGACGATGCCGCGCACGGGCCGGTCGCTTGGCCCCGCATAGTCGATCCCCCCCTCGATGCGGACGAACTCGGTCAGCAGGGGGGCGACGATTCCCGGCTCGGGGGCGGCGGCCTCCGGCCAGTAGTACAATTTGGCGGTGGCGGCGTGCAGCACCCATTCGCCCGGCTGGTCGAGCACCGCCAGGGTGTTTTCGACGAAGCAGGAGGGACGGATTTCCATCGAGTTCGGCCCGAGCGGGTAGGTGGCCGGGCGGGCCAGGGTCGCGGTTTCGTTTTCGACGCTCTCGAAGGGCAGCCGGTTCTGCACCCAGAACCGGCTGGGAACCACCCGCAGTTCCGCCTCGGTCAAATCGGGCCAGGGCGCGATGGTGCCGGGCGGGAAGGCCATCCGGGTTGGGGTTCCCGGTTTGCCCGGCACGGCCTGGAAACCGGCGCAGGAAGCACGGGGCAGCCGCTGGTTGCCAAGGTATAGACTATGGAAGCGGCTGCGGTCGCGGGGATCGGGGGCTTCGCCCGCGCCGGGAGCGGGGTCTTGCCGACTGGCTTTCCGGTCGAGCAGGGCCGAGACATCCGCCACCCAGACCTTGCCCCGCGCCGCCCCGGGCAGAAAATCGGGCGGGTTCTCCAGCCGTTGCCAGCCGGTCACGGGATGGGCCCCGCCGAATACCGGCTGTTCGCCGGGATAGGCCGCGTAGGTGATGGTGCGCCCTGCGGCGGCACCGTCCGCCAGGCCGAACACCACCGTTTCGGCCAGCCGGTACTCGCCGCCCCGGATCAGCACCGCGAGGTCGCGGTCCGGCTGGTTGAGCGCCCGCACGGCATCCCGAGCCCGCGCCAGCGTGGCGAAGGGCTGCTCGATGGTGCCCGGATTCTCGTCGGAACCATCCGGCGCCACCACGAAGTCCGGTCGTGGTGCGGTCCAGCCTGAAAGGGCGAGGACAAGGCAGAGCAGGGTGGGGCGGGTCATGGGAAATCTCCGGAATGAGGATGGGATACGATGCCCGCCGCTCCCGGAAGATCAAGGCGCAAAAAAATCCCCGGCGGACGCGCGGCCCGCCGGGGACGGAATCATCCAGCCGGTCCGGCTAGCGGAACAGCCAGTCGAAGAGGTTGTAGCGCTGGAAGATGGAGACGGTGATGAGGGAGATCACCGCCATGATCTTGATGAGAATGTCGAGGGAGGGTCCGACGGTGTCCTTGAGGGGGTCGCCGACGGTGTCGCCGATCACCGCCGCGGAGTGGGCGTCGCTGCCCTTGCCGCCATGGTGCCCGTGCTCGATGTATTTCTTGGCGTTGTCCCAGGCCCCGCCCGCGTTGGCGGTGTAGAGCGCCAGCATGATGGCCGAGAGGGTGGTGCCGATGAGCAGGCCGCCGACGAAGTCCGGGCCGAAGATGAAGCCGGAGAGGATGGGGGTGAGCACCGAGATGAGGGCCGGCAGCTTCATTTCCCGGAGGGCGCCCGCGCTGGAAATCTCGATGCACAGCCGGTAGTCGGGCCGGGTTTCGCCGGTGAGGATGCCGGGATTCTCCTGGAACTGGCGGCGCACCTCCTGGACCATCTTCCGGGCGGCCTTGGCCACCGCCTCGATCAGGATGCCGGAGAACAGGTAGGGCAGGGCGGCCCCGATCAGGGCGCCGGACAGAATCAGCGGGTTGATGATGTTCAGTTCGAGCTTGAAGCCCTGGACGTTCTCCGGGGAGACCTGGCTGTAGAGGAAGGAGGCGAAGAGGGAGAGGGAGGCCAGGGCGGCGGAGCCGATGGCGAAGCCCTTGCCGATGGCGGCGGTGGTGTTGCCCACCGAGTCGAGTTCGTCGGTGATCTCGCGGACGGCGGCGGGGAGCTTGGACATTTCGCTGATGCCGCCGGCGTTGTCGGCGATGGGGCCGTAGGTGTCCACGGAGACCGTGGAGACGACGAAGGAGAGCATGCCCACCGCCGCCATGGCCACGCCGTAGAGCCCGGCCAGGGCGTGGGCGCCGATCACCGCGAGAGCCAGCACGATAAGCGGGATGAAGACGCTCTTCATGCCGGTGGCCATGCCTTCGGTGATGTTCAGGGCCGTGCCTTCCCGGCTGGCGGCGGAGACACGCTGGGTGGGGCCGAAATTGTAGCTGGTGTAGTATTCCGCCAACTGGCCGATGAGGATGCCGCTGACGATGCCGAGGAGGGCGGCCAGCCAGGGGCTCAGGGCGCCGAGGGCGAAGCCCATGTTCTTCAGTTCGGCCGCCGGGAAGGCGCGGAAGCTGAAGTGGCAGTACACGCCGGTCAGAATCACGGTGAGGCCCGCCGCCGCGAAGACCGAGGAGTTCAGCTCGCGGTGGGGATTGTTCGAGACGTTCTTGCCCAGCAGGTAGCCGATCCCGAGCATGGAGCAGAGCACCCCGATGCCGGCGAAGACGAGGGGGAAGTACAGCAGCACGCGGACCAGGCCGGCGGAGATGGCTTTGCCTTCGGGGGCGATGTAGAAGAGGTAGGAGGCGAGGACCACGCAGGAGATGAGCGCCCCCACATAGCTCTCCAGCAGGTCGGCGCCCAGGCCGGCCACGTCGCCCACGTTGTCGCCCACGTTGTCGGCGATGGTGGCGGGGTTGCGCGGGTCGTCCTCGGGAATGTGCGCCTCGGTCTTGCCCACCAGGTCGGCGCCCATGTCCGCCGCCTTGGTGTAGATGCCGCCGCCCACGCGGTCGAACATGGCGATGACCGAGCAGCCCAGGGCGTAGCCGGAGACGGTCATGGTGAAGGGGATGAAGTTGATGCCGAGCCAGTTGTCGACGACGATCAGGTTCTCCGGCCGCACCTGGCCCAGCAGTTCGCCGAAGACCAGATACACGATCGCCAGGCCCAGCAGGGCGAAGCCGCCCACGCAGAGACCCATGACCGAACCGCCCCGGAAGGCCACTTTCAGCGTCTGCCCGATGTCGGAGGTCTCCAGCGCCCGGTTCGAGACGCGGACGTTGGCGATGGTGGCGATCTTCATGCCGATCCAGCCCGCGCTGCCGCTCATCACCGCCCCCAGCAGGAAGGCCGCGCCGGTGTACCAACTGACGACCACCATGAGCAGCGCCGCGATGATGACCGCGATGCAGCCGATGATCTTGTACTCGTGGCGCACGAAGGCGTCCGAGCCTTCCTGGATGGCGCCGGCAATCTCCTGCATCAGCGCATTGCCTGCCGGCAGGCGCTTCACGCCATAGTAGTTGATGCCCGCAAAAGAGAGGGCTCCGACAATGGCAACGACGACTAATCCGATCATGTTAGTATCCTTTGCGGATTGTGGGGGGAGGGTTTGGGGGCTGGAAAGTTTTCGGGGCGGCTGGACTTGGGGAGTGGAAAAGCGGGTCGGCGGAGCGGGGGCTCCGCGATTGGCGGCGGGCGATGGCGGCGGGCGATGGCGGCGGGAGCTTGTTTCATGCGTTTCCGGACCGGCGGACGAAATCCTGGTTCGCGCGGGTGGCGCAGGCATAGGCCCGCCTTGGCGGCCGAGTGGCCGGTGCCGCGGCGGGCGCGGGGTCATTTCATGGGTGGGATCCAGTCGCCGTGGGCGGCGAAGAGGTCGTCGCACATGGCCACGATCTGGTCGATGTTCAGCTCGGCGGCGGTGTGCGGGTCGAGCATGGCGGCCTGGTAGACGCAGTCCTTGCGGCCGGACAGCACGGCCTCGACGGTGAGAAGCTGGACGTTGATGTTGGTGCGGTTGAGGGCGGCGCAGGCCTCGGGCAGCTCGCCCACATGGCAGGGCACCACCCCGTTGCGGTCCACCATGCAGGGCACCTCGACCACGCAGTTGGCGGGCAGGTTGCCGATCAGGCCGGTGTTGAGGACATTGCCCCCGATCCGGTAGGGCTGGTCGGTCTCCATGGCCTCCATGATGAAACTGGCGTACTCGTGGGTGCGGGTGTGGGAGAGGTTCCGGTCGTTGACCAGCTCGTCGCGCTGCCTTTCCCAGCCCTTGATCTGGTTCACGCAGCGGCGCGGATATTCGTCGAGCGGGATGTTGTAGCGCTCGATCAGCTCCGGGCTGTCCTTGCGGATCCAGTAGGGCATGTATTCGGCGCAGTGCTCGCTCGATTCGGTGATGTAGTAGCCGAAGCGGCGCATGACCTCGAAGCGCACCATGTCGCCGTGCTTCTTGGCGGCGTTCATGGCGGCGGCCTTCGCCTTGATCTCGGGGTAGAGGTCGCGGCCGCCGTCGGTGATCTCGAGCAGCCAGCCCTGGTGGTTGATCCCCGCGATCTTCCATTGCAGTTCCGCAGCCTCGATGCCGAGGTGGCGGAGCAGATGGGGGGCGCAGACCTGGACGCTGTGGCAGAGGCCGACGGTCCTCACCGCCGAGCCGCGCAGCATGACCCCGGTCAGCATGGCCATCGGATTGGTGTAGTTCAGGAACCAGGCGCCGGGGCACACCGCCTCCATGTCGCGCGCGAAATCGAGCATGACCGGGGCGGTGCGCAGGGTGCGGAAGATGCCGCCGATGCCGAGGGTGTCGGCGATGGTCTGCCGCAGGCCGTACTTCCGGGGAATCTCGAAGTCGGTCACCGTGCAGGGCTCGTAGCCGCCCACCTGGATCGCGTTCACCACATAGTCCGCGCCCGCGAGGGCCGCGCGCCGGTTCCCGACGCCGAGATAGGCCTCGATGGTGGCCTTGCCGCCGTGGTTGCGGTTCAGGTTCTCCAGCATCAGCCTGGAATCGGCGAGACGCCGGGCGTCGATGTCGTAGAGGGCGATGGCGGCGTCGGCCAGGGCGGGGGTCAGCAGGCAGTCGCCGAGCACGTTCTTGGCGAACACGGTGCTGCCGGCTCCCATGAAGGCGATTTTGGGCATAGTGGTAGTGTCCTGTGGCGCGACTGGAATCCGCCGGGGTTGGCTATCCGTTCAGCTTGGGGAACTTGTCGAGCACGATCCGTTCGGCTTCGAGGTTCCAGAGCCCGTTGTGCCGGGCGCAGGCTCCGGCCAGTTCGGCGTAGAGCGGGTTGTCCTGCCCCAGCCGGGCCAGGTCGTCGATGGCCACCAGGGGGAAGTCCGCATGGGTGTAGATCAGCTTCTTGCCGCCGGGGATTTCCGGCAGGTGCAGGGTGGCCTCGCGCGCGGCGGTGAGCCCGCCCACGTGGGTGATCATGGCGGCGGGGTTGATGCGCCCGGCGGCCATCAGGACGAGGGCGTCCTGCATGTCCTCCTTGGTGCCGCCGCTGGTCCCCACGATATGGGTCGAGCCATAGTGGACGTTGTAGAAGTTGAACTTGGCCGAGAAGGCGGGGTCGGTCGGTCCCGCGAAGAAGTTCAGGCAGCCGTCGCGGCCGAGAATCGCGTCGCCCTGCTCGACCACCGGGGCCACCGGGGCCATGGCGAAGACATCGTCGAAGCCGGTGCCGCCCGAGATGCCGAGCAGGTCCTGGACCGGATTCGCGGTGCGGGTGTTCACATAGCGCAGATCGACGCCGTTGGCCCTGGCCTCGGCGGGGGTGACGATCGCGGCGGCGCGGTCGAGCCGGGCCTGGTCGATGTCGGTCACCACCACCAGCGCGGGCTTGCGGTCGCCGTGCACCAGCAGGTCCACCAGGCCCAGGCCCATGGGGCCGGCGCTGGCCAGGCAGGCGACCTTGCCGCCCGCGACGATCCCCATCTGGTGCTCGTAGCTGGCGGGCGTGGTGTGGTACTGGGCCTTGAGCGCGCCGATGATGCAGCTCACCGGCTCCGCCAGCGAGGCCAGGAAAAACGCCTCGCCGCCGTAGTTCAGCAGGCAGCTCATCTCCATCACGCAGGAGGGGATGCGCACGTGCGTGGCGTCGCCGCCGATGGTCGGGAAGGAATAGCCGGGGGCGTCCAGCGAACCCTGGTACATCAGCGCGGGCTGGATGCCGAAACGGTCGCCCGGCCGGAACTGGTCCCGCCATCTGGCGCCCACTTCGAGAATCCGCCCGGCGAACTCATGCCCGATGATGGTGGGGTTGGCGGCGCAGTCGTCCGGCACCCGCTTGTGCTCGGGGCCCTGCTTCGCGGCCTTGTAGCTCGACATGCAGATCGAATCGCAAACCACTTCGGCCAGAATGCCATCCTCGCCGGCCGGCGGCAGCTCGAAGTTTTCCAGCCGAAGGTCCATCTTGCCATGAATGCGCAAGGCGGTGGTTTTCATCAAACGGGTACTCCTGGTTCGGGAGCTGGTTGCCTGGGGAATGAGCGACAAACGAACATACTTTGTCACCACTCCGTTTCAAGCCGCCATGCATCATCCCCCGGCGGCTTTTTCGTGCGGGATGATTTGGCAAACCGCTGTTTCCCGGCTACAATTCCACTACATGCGGGATTTTGCCCGCGTGACGGTGCCCAGTCGGCGCCGGACCGGTGTGTTTCGCATGGTGACCGGAGGCGGCGGCCCCCCCGATTTCAGGGAGTGGTCCCGGCCGAGCGGAAACCGCAGGAGTACGCGATGACGATGCCCGAAAAAAAGCCCGGCGGCCTCAAGCTCAAACTGCACAAAGCCGACACCAACCGGATCAAGACCGAGACCGGGCGGATGAAGACGCTCCCGGAGGAGGGCGCCGAGGCGCGGACCCGCGCCGTCGTTCCTCCCGCTCCCGCGGAGCCCGTCGCGCCGCCCCCGCCGCCGGTTCCCGCGGCCCCCGCGCCCCGGGCGGACCAGACGGCCGAGATCCGCGATCCCATGGCCCTGCGCGACACCAGCCAGGGCAAGCTGCGGCGCATCCAGTCCCCCGACGAGAGCGCCAATGCCGTCGCCCCGGCCGCGGGCGGCGAGGAGGGGATCAAGCGCGAGACCGTGCGCCTGAAGGTCGTGCGCGACACGAAGAAGAGCGCTCCCCCGATCATTCCCCCGGCCGGCGAGAGCGCGGTTCCGGAAGCCCCGCCCCCGGCCGCGGCGGCGGGTGGCGAAGCGGCATCCCCCGCCTCCCAGACCGTCAAGATTTCCCTTCCCGGCCTCAAGAAGGCGCCCGGCGCCGCCGCCGCCCCTTCGCTCAAGCACGCCACGGCCACGGTGCGCGTCCAGGAACCGCCTCCGTCCGACGAGCCGGGCAAGACCCTCAAGGTCGAGCCGCCGGAAGAGGCCGCCGAATTCCGCGAGACCCACACGGCCACGCTCAAGATCGGCCAGCGCAAGGCCGCGCCTCCCGGAGTTCCGGCCCCCAGTCCCGGCGGCACCATCAAAATCAAGCCCGGTCCCGGGCTGGCCGCGAAGGGCGCGGAGGGCGGCGAGCAGAACAAGCAG
>LVAZ01000660.1 GCA_001603055.1 Victivallales bacterium Lenti_02 | reverse complement strand
CGGCACGCTGAACAATCTGGCCCCCTGGGTGCGCGAAACCGGCGGCGGCCTGGCCCTGACCGGCGGGCGCAACGCCTACGGCCCCGGCGGCTACTTCCGCTCGCCCCTCGATCCCCTGCTCCCGGTCTCGATGGAACTCCGCCGCGAGCACCGCAAGCTGCGCCTCGCCATCGTCGTGGCCCTCGACCGTTCCGGCAGCATGGGCGCCCCCGCCGGGGCGGGACGGACCAAGATGGACCTGGCCAACCTCGGCACCGTCCAGGTGCTCGACCTGCTCGCCGACGAGGACGAGATCGGCGTTCTCGCCGTGGACACCCTCGCCCACGAAATCGTCGGCATCACCGAGGCGGGCACCGCCCGCGCCCACCGGGGCCGCATCCTCGGCATCGCCTCGACCGGCGGCGGCATCTACGTCTACACCGCCCTCCAGGAAGCCGTCCGCATGCTGCTCCGCGCCAAGGCGGGCACCCGCCATGTGGTGCTGTTCGCCGACGCCGCCGACTCCGAGGAGCCGGGCCAGTACATCCAACTGCTCGACAAATGCCGCCAGGCAGGCATCACGGTCAGCGTGGTGGGGCTGGGCACCGAGCGCGACGTGGACGCCGAATTTCTCAAGGACATCGCCCGGCGCGGCGAGGGGCGCTGCTTCTTCACCGCCGACGCCAACGAGATTCCCCGGCTCTTCGCCCAGGACACCTTCGCGGTGGCCCGCAGCACCTTCATCCAGGACCCCACCCCGGTCGCCGTCACCGGCGAACTGGCCACCCTGCTGGCCGATCCGCCGGGCCAGCCGCCGCCACTCGGCGGCTTCAACCTCTGCTACGCCCGCCCCAAGGCCACGGTCGCCGTCCGCACTGAAGACGAGTACAAGGCCCCGGTGGTGGCCTCCTGGCAGGCGGGGCTCGGCCGCGTGCTCTGCTTCGCGGGCGAGGCCGACGGCGAATACTCCGGCGACTTCGCCCGCTGGGAGGGCATCGGGGCCTTCCACACGGGCCTGGCCCGCTGGACCGCCGGCAGCCGGGGCGAACTGCCGGACCAGATGCTCGCCACCCAGGAGGTCCGCGACGGGGCCTTGCTGGTGGAGCTGCATCTCGATCCCGAGCGCCAGGGCCAGCCCTTCCTCGCCCCCCCCACCCTGCGCCTGCTGCGCGGCACCCCCGGCGGCATTCCCGCCAGCGAGAATGTGGACCTGGAATGGCAGGATGCCGACACTCTGGCGGCGCGGATTCTCCTGCGGGGCGACGAGACGGTGCTGCCCAGCCTGCTGCTGCCCGATTTCCCGCCCCACGCCCTGGCGCCGGTTTGCCTGCCCTATTCGCCCGAATTCCGCCACCTCGATCCCCGGCGGGGCCGCGAAACCCTGGCCCGGCTCGCCGCCGTCACCGGCGGCGGCGAATGCCTCGATCTCGCCGAAGTCTGGAAGCAGCTTCCCCGGCATCCCCGCGACCTGCCCCTGGCCCCCTGGCTCTATTCCCTGGCCCTGCTCGCCTTCCTGCTCGGCATCTTCCACCGCCGCACGGGAATGCTGGCCCGACTCGCCCTTCCCCGCCTGAAACCCCGCCCCGCCGAGGGTCCCGCGACTCCCCCAAAAACCCGCCGCCGACCCCGCAAAGCCTCCGC
>LVAZ01000018.1 GCA_001603055.1 Victivallales bacterium Lenti_02 | reverse complement strand
ACCTTGGGCCGGTTCTGGTACATCCCCACCCGCACCCGCTGGCTGGCCCCGGCCAGCGGCAGCCACAGCAGAACGAGCAGCAGGGCAACCCGGAGAAGCGGGCGCCAGCCGCCAGCGGAACCAACCGACCATACACCGACCATTGATTCCCTCCAATCTTGCGGGGAGGTGCCACCGCGCCAAATGACTACCTAATGGTAGAATGGCTGGCCCCCGCCTTTTTGTCAAGGCGGGGAACAAACCGAATCCGCTAGGCGGACTTGTCAACTCTAGGCGTAGCTGCCGATGCGCAGCCCCTCGTCCACGAAGAAGCGGTAGGTCTCGTATTCGGTGGTGGTGGGGATCGAGTGGTCCGAGTGGAGGATGTAGCCGTAGCCCTCCTTGAGGAGGGGAATCTTCGCGGCCAGCTCGGCGCGGATGGCGTCGATGTTGTTCGCCACCAGATTCTGGGCGTCCATGCCGCCGAAGAGGACGATCTTGTCGCCGAAGTCGCGCTTGATGCGCAGGGGGTCCATGCCCGCCTTGACCTCCATCACCTGGAGGCAGTCGATGCCGGCCTCGACCATGCCGGGGAGCAGGGGCTCGATGAAGCCGCAGGAGTGCATGATGACCTTGAGGCCCAGCGCGTGGCAGTAGTCGATGGTCTTCTGGTGGCCGGGCATGACGATCTCGCGGTACATGGCCGGGCTCATGAAGGGCCGGAGCTTGAAGCCCATGTCCTCGTAGAACCAGATGCCGTCCGGTTTGCCCTCCTGCGCGAAGAGAATCTCCATCAGGGCGATGGTCAAATCCGCGTAGGTGTTGACCATGTCCTTCACCCAGTCCGGGTCCATGGCCATGCCCATGAGCATGTACTCGTGGCCGCAGACAGGGTGCATCTGCTCGAAGACGTTCACCCCGGCCCAGCAGAAGAAGCGCTGTTTCGCGGCGGCGGCGGCCCTGGCGTTGCGGTAGGCTTCGAAATTGATCCGCCGGGGCTCGGGCTTGAGCACCGGCTTGATGAGTTCCTCCCACTGCGCCCGCTCCATCACGTCGAAGGCCACATGCTCGGGGGTCGAGGCATGCAGCTTGTGGGTGCGCATGGTGGCGTAGTTGCCGTTCTTCACCAGCCGCGTCTCCTCGTCCTCCTCGAGCGTCACCGGCGCGAAATCCAGATTCGCCGTGCAGTTGAAGCACCAGCAGGTGGCGATGTCGAAGCCGAAATGGGTGGGCAGGTCCTGCCCCGGCTGGATTTTCCCGTCCTCCTGCCACTTCTTGAGGGTGTCCCCCCAGAAATGCTCGAACAGGCCGATGCGGTCCACGGGACGCCGGTGGAGGATATTGTCGATGCGCTCGATGCTGGTCAACGGCTGCATGGCAGAACCTTTCCGCAGGGATAGTCGGGACGGAATCTTCACCCTGCGTAGCGTATCCGTTCAAGCCGCAATTGCCAGAACCGCAGCCGTAGCCAAGCGGAAAACGGCTTCGTTTCCTTGATCTGCGGGGAAAGATCACTATGCTCGGGAAAACCACACCACCAGAGGGAAACCATGCACCAGCGGCCCAATGTCCTGTTTATCGTGGTCGACGATTTGCGCTGCCAGCTTGGCTGCTACGGGATGCCCCATGTGCTCTCGCCGCACATCGACTCGCTGGCGGCGGACTCCCTGCTCTGCGAACGGGCCTACTGCCAGCAGGCGATCTGCGCGCCGTCGCGGGCCAGCGTGCTGACCGGTTGTCGGCCGGACACCACCACCATCTACGACCTGCAAACCCCGGTCCGCTCAGTCATGCCGACCGTTCTCACACTCCCCGAATTCTTCAAGCGGAACGGCTACGAGACTGTCTCGGTGGGCAAGGTCTATCACCACCGCACCGACGATTTGCAGGGCTGGTGCAAGGAGCCCTACGTCTCGCCGGGGGACTGGCAGGGACGGGGCTATCTGACCGACGAGGCCATCGAGGCCATGAAGACGAACGATTTGGCCAACCATGCCAAGGGCGACATGCGCGAAGGAGTCGGCCCGGCCTTCGAGGCGGCGGACGTGGACGACGAAGGCTACCACGACGGGCGCGACGCCAGCGCCGCCATCCGGGAACTCGGCCGCCTCGCCGGCCTGGACCGTCCCTTTTTTCTGGCTCTCGGCTTCCACAAGCCCCACCTTCCCTTCAACGCGCCGAAACGCTATTGGGACATGTACGACCCCGAGGCTCTTCCCCTGGCCGCGAACCCCTTCGCGCCGGAAGGGGCCACCCGTTTCTCCCTGCACAATTTCGGCGAGTTGCGCGGCTATTTCGGCATTCCCAAGGAAGGGCCGATCCCCCCTCCCCTCGCCCGCCAACTCATCCACGGCTACTGCGCCTGCGTCACCTACATGGACGCCCAGTTGGGCCGGGTCATGGCCGAACTGGAACGGCTCGGTCTGCGCGACAACACCGTCGTCGTCTTCTGGGGCGACCACGGCTGGAAGCTGGGCGAACACGCCTGCTGGTGCAAACACACCAATTTCGAGATCGACACCCGTGCCCCCCTGCTGGTGAGCACCCCCGCGACCGTCGGGAAGGGCCTGCGCACCCGGGCGCTGGTCGAGTTTGTGGACATGTATCCCACCCTCGCCGAACTGGCGGGGATTCCCGTGCCCGGGCACTGCGAAGGCACCAGCATGGTCCCTCTGCTCGACCGGCCCGACCGGCCCTGGAAACGCGCCGCCTTCAGCCAGTACCCGCGCGGCGGCAACGTCATGGGCTACACCATCCGGACCGACCGCCACCGCTACACCGAGTGGCTCCGGCGGGAGACCGGCGAGATTCTCGCCCGTGAGCTGTACGACCATGCCCGCGATCCCCAGGAGAACGTCAACGCGGCCGGGGATGCGGCGAACGCCGCCGCCGTGGCCGAACTGCACGGCATCCTCGCCGCAGGCTGGCGGGCGGCAAAACCCTGAGCCCGCGACCGCCTACTCGAAGAAGAGCAGGTCGTGTTCCGGAATCACATTGGGGACGGGAAACCGCTCGACCGGCAGCTCGGGGATGCTGCGGAGCACCCGGAAGCCGAGCATGTTGCCGTGGGAGGTGGGAGCCAGACGGCCCCGTTCGGCGGAGCGGCAGTCGGGGGCGCGCACATACCAGTTGCCGCCGCGCAGGCAGCGCATGCGCCGCTCGTCGTCGGTGATGGGCGTCGCGTCGCCCGGATAGCGGCTGTACCAGTCCAGGCACCATTCCCAGACATTCCCGTGCATGTTGTAGAGCCCGAGGGCGTTCGGGGGACGGCCGCCGACGTTCACGGTCGAGCGGTAGTTGGTCTCGCCGGTCTCGGCCACCCGGACCAGATCGGCCACGGTGCTGCCGGAATAGTAGGCGGTGTCGGTCCCCGCCCGGCAGGCGTATTCCCATTCCACCTCGGTGGGCAGACGGTAGGTGTTTTTCGGCAAACCATCGAGTTCGTTGAGCCGGATGCAGAATTTCTGGGCATCGAGCCAGGAGACCTCCTCGACGGGACGCCGGGGGCCCCGGAAGGACGAGGGGTTCACCCCCATGACCCGGCTGTATTCCGCCTGGGTCACCTCGAACTTGCCCAGATAGAAGGGCCGGTAGACGGTGCGGACATGCTGCTTCTCCACGCTGCCCCGGCCCGGTTCGTCCTCGGGGCTCCCGATCATGCTGCTGCCGGAGGGCACCAGCCGGAAGCGCATGCCGATGGAGTTCTCCAGCTCGACCGGGAGCCCGTAGTCGCGGGCATACTGCGCCTGGGCATTGCGCATCGCCTCGCTGCCGACCGCCAGCCGGGCCACCGAGGCCAGCCGGGCGTCCGGCACTTCCCGGAGGCCGGCCAGGACCAGGGCGGCCTCGCCCAGAACGGGCGCGGGCGTCATGCCTTCCTCGTGGACGACGACGGCGGCCGGTGCCGCCGCGCCCCCCAGCCGCTGGCGCACGGCAAACTCCACCACCGCCAGAACCAAGGCCAGCTCGACCGCCCACAGGGCCAGTCGGAACCGGGAAAACCGCCGTTTCCGACCGGCGGCGTGGCGCTCGGCGCGCTGTTTTTCCGCCTTCCGGCGCGCCTGGCGGGCCAGTTCGTCAAGCCCCAGCGGCGGCTGGGCGGGAGGCGGGGAAACCGGTTCGGGCTGGGCGGTCGTCATGGCGGATCATCGCTTCCGATGCATCTGCCAGACCCCGATGCCGAGGAAGGCCAGCGTGGGCAGGGCACCGCCCACGAAGGGCGGCACATACGCCTGCTGGCCCAGCACCAGGGCAATGTGGCAGAACACATAATGGGCAACCATCAGGCCGATGGCCAAGGCAAAGCCGCGCAGATTGCCGCCGCGCTCGTACGAGATCGTCAGCGCCACCCCTAGCAAGGCCCCCACCAAACTGGAGAAGGAAAACACGACACGATACCAGATCGTGGTGCGGAGCAGGCGCAGGGAACGCTCCGGCAGAGCCGGATTGTAGCGCATCGTGGCCAGCATCTGGGCAATGGAAAGCTCCTCGACGTCGCGCATGTGGTTGGCAATCTGCTCCGGGGTCTCCGACAATTCGGGAAAACCGCGGCGCTCGAACGGCTCGACCGGCCCCTCCAGCAAACGCCCCTGCTGGTCGAAACGGCGGAAGGCGCCCTCGCGGAACACCCACTGCCCCGCCTCGTAGCTCCCGCTGCGGGCCGTCAGTTCCCACTCGGTGGTGTGGTCCGGGCGGAACTGCTTGACCATGATGTCGCGCTGTTCGCCCTCGGCGTTGAACTGGGCGAAGAACCAGTCGCGGCGCGCCACCCCATTGTTGAAGCACAGGGTATCGTAGACCTCGCGGATCTCCCCGGTCTCCCCCCAGGCGTGGCGCATCCGGTCGGCCATCAGCTTGCACTGGGGAGCGAGACTCTCCCCCAGCCACAAGGCCGCCAACGACAGGACCAGCCCGACCAGCCACACCGGGCGGGCGCAGACCGCCAGCGACATCCCGCCCGCCCGCATGGCCGAAAGCTCATGGTGCCGCTGGAAACCGCAGACCATGAAACTCGCGGCAAGCAAGGCCGCCATCGGCATGACGACCGGCAAAACCGTAGGTTGCAGAATCAGAAAATAATGGGCGATCTGCCCGAAACCGACCCGCTGGCTCTGGAGCACATCCGGCAGGACGTCGAACAGTTCCTGGACCATGAAGAGGGCGACGAAGGCGAACAGGCAGCAGACCAGGGGCAGCAGATACTCCCGCGCCACATACCAGAACAGGATGCGCGACACCCGCCGCCCGCTCCCCGACGCCCCGCCACTGCTTGCCTGCGAATCAGCCTGCATTGCCTAGTGCTTCTTACCGGTCAGCAACATCCGCACCATCCGGGTGCCCGTCAGAATCTCCTGGAACGAGCGGCCCGAGGAGGAAACGTAGACGGCGATCGGAGTGAGAAAACCCAGAGGGAGCATGAACAGGAAGTATGCGTACGCGCGCCCGACCCAGAAGGCTCCGCCCCGCCGTTTGATCAGGATGATGCCCCAGAAACGCTGCCCCACCGTCTGGCCGTAGATCGCGATCGACACCACGTAGTAGAGCGTGAAGGCCAGATACGCCGTGAGCAGCCCCAGATAGCCCGCCAGATTGCCGGTGAGAATCCCCATCGAATAGGCCAGCGCGAAGGCGAAGTAGACCAGCAGCAGCAGCAGGACTTCCACCACGGCGTCGATGAACGCCGCCAGGACGCGGAAGAACAGCGGCGCCTTCTCATAGTCCTCGGGCCGCGAGCCGTGTAGCCCGGAGGTGTCCTTCTCCTCCGCCGCCCGCATGGTCACCCGCTGCTTGAAGCGGTCCCAGCGGGTCGTCTCCTGCTCCTTTTCCTCGAGCAACTGGGGCAGTAGAAACTCCCGCAGGAAGGGCACTTCCACCGCCTTCTCCCAGCGCGCGATCAGCGTGCTGCGGATTTGGCAGTGGGGGGTGATGCGCCCGTTCTGCGCCCAGCGCACCATGGTATCCTGGTCGGCGGGACCGTATTCCTCGCCGTCCATCGTCTTCAGAATGTATTGGCGGTC
>LVAZ01000216.1:9177-10096 GCA_001603055.1 Victivallales bacterium Lenti_02 | reverse complement strand
CTCACCAACACCACCGAGCGCCGCATGGAAGGCCCCCTCGCCGCCGCCGCCCTGACCCCCGGCCTCGGCCAGGTCGCCGTCGTCCCCGCCGGTCTCGATCTCGAACCGGGTCAGACCGCGACCTTCGAGGTCACCGCCTCGCTCGCCGCCGACGCCGCGCCCCGCTGCCATGCCGACCTGGCCGTGGCCGTGCAGGCCGAGGGCATCGCCCCCTGGACCTTCCCGGTTTCCTTCGTCCGCCCCATGTTCTGGGAGATGGCCACAATGGACGAGGCTGTCTTCGTTAGCCTGACCGAGAGCGAGCCCCTGGTTGCGGGCGAGCTGGTTGCCGTGGAGGGCAACCGGGTGCCACTGCCCGAGAAGGGGATGCTGCTGGGGCGCACGCGGGTCTTCAATCCCTCCGCCCACGAGCGGCCCGTGCGTCTCTGTTCGCCCTCCGTCCATCCCGTCCGGGTCTGGTTCAATGGCGCGCGGGTGATCGACAATCCCGGTGCCGAGCGCATCCGCCCGAGCTATCACTCGAACAGCCCCGCCCACTACGGGGCCGGCGTGCTCAAACCCGGCTGGAACACCATCACCGCCGCCTGGCAGCGCATGGAGAAACCTGGCGAAAGCCATTTCTTCCTCACCGATCCCGGCGGCAAGGGCTGGGGCGACCTCGTCTTCCAGCCCTGAGTATCGTCCCTGTCCACCACCCGAAACGCGAGGGTCTTCCCGATGACGGAGCGCGAGCGGTTTCTGGCCTGTCAGACCTACCAGTCGGCGGATCGCCGCCCCAACCATGAACTGGGGGTCTGGGGCCAGACCCGCAAGCGCTGGGAGGACGAATGCCCGGACGCGGTCCGGGCCTTCACCTGGGACTGGTTCGTGGGCGAGCCCGCGCTCGGGTTCGACCATCGCGAGTTCATCCCGGTCAACT
>LVAZ01000216.1:0-9147 GCA_001603055.1 Victivallales bacterium Lenti_02 | reverse complement strand
CCGCCCGGGCGGAACGCTATCCGGCGAATCTCGACGAGCAGCTCGCCCGCTGGCGCGGCCGGACCTATCCCCTCACGCTGGGGCGGAACTGCGCCGCCAACGGCTTCTACTGGCGGGCGCGGGAGTTCATGGGCACCGAGAACCTGTCCTATGCCTGGTACGACTATCCGAAGCTGATGCACGAGATGATGGAGTTCTTCGCCGACTTCATCATCGAGACCAGCCGCCCGGTTCTCGAACGCATCCAGGTGGACTGTTTCGTGCTGAACGAGGACATGGCCATGAAGGGCGGTCCGCTGCTTGGCCCGGAGACCTTCCGCACCTTCATCTTCCCCCATCTCAAGCGGTTGGTCGAGTTTTTCCGTAGCCACGGCGTCACCACCTTCGCGGTGGACAGCGACGGCGACCCCACCATGCTGATCCCCTTGCTGCTCGATGCGGGGGTGGACACGATCTGGCCCATCGAGCGGGCCTCGGACGTAAGCCCCCAGCAATGGCGTCAGCGCTTCGGGCGCTCCCTGCGGCTCTGGGGCGGGGTGGACAAACGGCTGCTGGCCAGGGGCCGGAAAGTCGTCGCCGCCCATCTCCGCGAGTTCCTCCCCCTCATCGAGGAAGGCGGGTTCATCCCCACCGTGGACCACACCGTCCCCCCGGATGTCTCCTGGGACGACTTCCGCACCTATCTCGACCTGAAACAGGCCCTGCTCGAAGGCAACGCCGCCGCCCTCGAAGCGTGAGCACCCGTTCTTCGTTCACCACGAAGACACGAAGGGCACGAAGAAAGACCGGGAGCAATGCCGCGCAGCGCCGGGAGCTTCCCGGCACTGCGCGTATTTTCCACTCATATTTCCCCCTTTCCCTTCGTGCCTTCGTGGTGAATCTTCCCTTCTTCCCCTTCTTCCTTGTCTCACTGTAGCGTCCTGCCCATCCATCGGGTCGCCCCGTCCGGACACCCCTGCCGACCCGAACCCCAGCTCTCCCCCTGTTTTTCCTCTTCGTGCCCTTCCCCGCCGGCGGCGGGGCGAGCGTGCCTCGTGTCCCGCAACCAGCGGGATCGTGGTGAATCCCGGCTATTTTTCGGCTGGCTGGGCGAGGTGCTGGCGGGCGCGGTCGAGGGCGGCGTCGATGTTGGCGAGGAAATTCTCCCGGCCCACCTCGTCCATGAGGCCACAGCGGTCGAGCGCGATGTAGGGCTGGGTGTGGATGCCGGAGAAAAGGAGGAGGGTGCCGTCGCGGCGGCACTGGGTATGCAGCTCGCGCAGGACATGGATGGCGGTGGCGTCCACGGCCAGCACGTTGCGCACCCGGATGATGAGCACGCGGGGCTTCTTCTCGATGTTGCGGACGGCGTTCTTGAAGCTGTCGATCATGCCGAAGAAGAAGGGGCCGTAGACCTCGAAGACCTCGACCTCGTGGGGGACTTTGCGCAGGGCGAGGGCGCTCGGGTCCTCGCGCAGATCGTCGTCGCCCCGCAATTCGGCGGTGATGCTGCCCACGTTCGAGATTTCCGCCATGCGGCGGATGAAGAGCAGGGCCGCCAGCACCACGCCCACCTGCACGGCGACGGTCAGGTCCACCAGCACGGTGAGCAGGAAGGTCAGCACCAGCACGAAGGCGTCGCTCCTGGGGCCGCGCAGAATCGAGGCGAAATGGTGCAGTTCGCTCATGTTGTAGCTCACCACCACCAGAATGCCCGCCAGGGCGGCGAGGGGAATGAGTTTCGCCAGGGGGGCGAAGAGCAGCAGCAGCAGGGCCAGCACCACGGCGTGGACAATGCCCGAGACCGGGGTCCGCCCGCCGCTTTTGGCGTTGGTGGCCGTGCGGGCGATGGCCCCGGTGGCGGGAATGCCGCCGAAGACGACGCTGGCGATGTTGGCGACCCCCTGGCCGATCAGCTCGGCATTGGGGCGGTGCTTGCCGCCGATCATGCCGTCCGCCACCGTCGCCGAAAGCAGGGATTCGATGGCCGCCAGCAGAGCGATGGTGAAGGCCGGCTTGACCATTGCCGGCAGTTCGTTCCACGGCACCTGCGGGAAGCCGGGTTTGGGAAGGGTCCGGGGCAGATCGCCGAACCGGCTGCCGATGGTCTCCACATCCAGCCCGAGGGCGACCGAGGCGAGGGTGGCCAGCACCATGCCGATGAGCATGGCGGGCAGTCGGGGAAAGAACCGGCGCAGGGCGAAGATCACCACGACCGTGCCCAGACCGAGGGCCGTGGCCTGCCCGTTCCACGTCGGGAAATGGGTGAAGTAGGTGTGCCATTTCTCCAGAAACTCGGCGGGAACCGCTTCCAGCCGCAGCCCGAACAGATCGCGAATCTGGGTCGAGAGGATGACCACGGCGATGCCGGTGGTGAAGCCGGTGGTCACCGGAAAGGGAATAAACCGGATCAACCCGCCGAAGCGGAAGATGCCGAAGAGAATCAGCAGCACGCCCGCCATGGCGGTGCAGACCGCCAGTCCCGCGTAGCCGAACTGACCCAGCACGGCGGATACCAGCACCACGAAGGCACCCGTCGGTCCGCCAATCTGAATCCGGCTGCCGCCCAGCAGCGAGATCAGGAAACCGGCCACGATGGCGGTGAAAAGTCCCCGTTCCGGCGGCAGCCCGCTGGCGATCGCGAAGGCCATGGCCAGGGGCAGGGCGACCACGCCCACCGTGATCCCGGCAAAGAGGTCCGCCACTGCCTTCTCGCGAGAGTAGGTTTTCAGCTCGGTGAACAGTTTCGGCGTGTAGATGGACACGGATGGCTTCCAGTCGGTTGTGCCGTCCCATCAGCCGGACACGCACGCAGGAAACACGGCCCGGCGGGACGTTGCGTCGGCCGCGTTTTGGGTCTTGTCCTTTTCTCGCGGTCTTGCCGCCGGTGCCGCCCTCGGGAAGGCAGCGGCGTCGCCACTCGAATTCAGGAAAGATCCGCGGTGCCTGGCTTGGCGCAGGACAAGACAAATATGGCGTGGGTTTGCCCTATGTCAAGACATGACACGTTGTGACACAATGGATTTTTTACAAGTCAGGCGACGCTGAAGACGAGGACGCGGAGGTCGGCGGTTCCGGTGTTTTCCAGCCCGTGCTCGCCGCCGGGGAAGACGGCGGTGAGGTCACCGGGACCGACGGGGAGGCGTTCGCCGTCCAGGGTCATGATCCCCTGGCCGGCGAGAATGTAGTAGTATTCCTCGTCGTCCCGGTGGCGGTGGACCCCGATGGAAGTGCCGGGGGGCAGCACGTCGTCGTGCAGGAAGCGCAGGTGCCGTCCCTTCAATTCCGCGCCGCCGAGCACCTCGGTCCAGGCGATTTCGCCGATGCCGTCGTGGCAGTGGGGCAGGGGACGGGACACCATGGTCGGGCGGGTCTTGCGGAGGGTGGGCATGGCTGGCTCCGGAAAGGGGTTGGTATGGGGGGACTCTATCGTGGCCGGGGCACCAGTCAACCACTAACGGGGCGGAATCGCGGGGGCAGTGTATAGTCCTCGCCATATCCCTGCCGGAAAAGGAGAATCCTCCATGAAATATCTGCTCCTCGCCGACCAGACCGCCACCCTCAGCCCCCGGTAACCAACTGCGGAAATGCAGAATGCAGAAGTCAGAATGCAGAATGAGTTTCGGCAGGGCAGGGCATTGTCCATAGGGTCCATTCCGTCCATGCCGTCCATTGAAACTCGCTGGAACACGCCAGCAAAACGCCTTCCACACCGCAACCACGCAGGAAGTCTATGTGTACCATCACCCTCTGGGAAAATGCCCCGGGCCTGGATTTGGCACTGTCGCCGGACGTTCCGGCGCTGACTCCGTATCTGCTCGACACCCCGGAGCCCCGCCCGGCCGTGATCGTCTGTCCGGGCGGAGGCTATAGCTGCCGCGTGGACCGCGAGGGCGAACCCATCGCGCGCTGGCTCAACAGTCTCGGACTGCACGCTTTGGTGCTCACCTATCGGGTGAAGCCCTACAAGTACCCGTATCCGGTCCTGGACGGTCAGCGGGCGGTGAAGGTGGTTCGCCATCAGGCGGAACGCCTGGGCATTGTTCCCGACCGGATCGGGATTCTCGGGTTCTCGGCCGGCGGGCATCTGGCCTCGACTGTGGCCACGCACTTCGACGAGTACGAGTCGCCGGCCCTGGACGCGGTCGATGCCGTGTCCTGCCGTCCGGACTTCGCCATCCTCTGCTATGCCGTCATCGACATGGCCACCTCCTTCGCGCACCGCGGCTCCGCGGTCAATCTTCTCGGCGAGGACGCTTCGCCCGCGATGCTGGAGAAGTTCTCCAACGCCCGGCGGGTGACCCCGAACACCCCGCCCTGCTACCTCTGGCATTCCGCCGGGGACACGGCCGTGCCGGTCGCGAACAGCCTGCACTTCGCCGATGCTCTGGCCCGCAACGGCGTCCCCTTCGGCCTCCATGTCTACCCCGGCGGCCGCCACGGCTGGGGACACGGCTGGAACGGCGACGACGCATGCAGTTGGCGGGAATCCTGCGAGGAGTGGCTGCGCCTGGCCGGAATCCTCCAGCCCAAGTCGGTGTGACCGCTTGGGCGGGGGGACTGGCCGGATGCCCTTACTTGACCCAGCGGCATCACCGGGTCTGGCTCCTGGCCTTGCCGCCTGTCCTACCCCCACTGGGTGCAGCCCGAGGCGGCAAGGAGGATTTCCTGAACCAGGACATCGTGCTCGTACGAGTATGGATTCTCCATCTCGCCGTTGATGATCCTGGCCAGTTCGAGCAACTGCACTTCGTAGCGGTCCGCCTGCGGTTCAAACTCGATGACGTGCGCTCCGGCCGCATACTCGGCGTTGCCTTCCCGTAGCGCGAGATGCAGCTTGAGCGCCTGGCCGTCGAAGCGCTCCAGCGGACAGAGATAGGCGGTGCCGTTCGTGCCGCTTATTTTCAGCGGCCGTCCGCCCTGTCCGCCGGCGTTGAGTTCGATGCTGCACGCTCTCAGGGTGACGGTGGCGTTGGGGTACTCCAGGATCGCCAGGCCGTTGTTTCTGGCCGTCGGCAAGGCGCCTGCGGTCGATTTCAGGAACGGAGTCACCTTCTCCGGCGCGCCCATCATCGGCACGATGAAGTCGACCAGGTGGCAGATCAGATTGTATACGATGCCGCCCTTGAAGGAGGAGAGGTACTCATTGTAGGCGTCGTTGCCGTAGTTGTGGCTCATGGTCGCCTGAATCTCGTAGATATCGCCGAGCCACTTCTCGCGGACGATGCGTTTGCAGAACTGAACCGCCGGGTTGCCCCGGAACATGTAGCCGATCTGGAAGGGGAGGCTTCTGTCTTCGCAGCCCTTGCGCAGTTTCCTGTAGAGTTCCAGATTCTCGCCGCCGGGCTTGTCCATGTGCATGGCGAGGTCTCTCTCCAGGCAGCGGAGCGCGGTCGGAACCAGATCGGCGTTGGGGGTTTCGACCGTCACGGCCTGGAGCCCGGGGACGTTGAAGAGTTCCTCTTCCGTCATGAACGGCAAGCCTTCATAGGGCTTGAGCAGGTCGGCCGGGAGAAACGTCGCGCCCCTGGAGGTCTGGCGGTCATCGACGACGCCGACGATTTCGAAGACGTCGGACATCCTCTTCAGCGTGTTGATCTTCCCGGAGGCGTGTTCGTGGGTGATGCCGATCTGCCCGATCTTGATCTTTTCCATCGCTCTGTCGCCCTCTGGTATGGTCAAAGCCAGTTGAACTGGGGGTTCTGTTTCTTGACCTCTTCCGTGATGCGAACCACCTCGAACGCATGCTCGGTGGTCACGGGGAAGGGAACGCCTTCACGAAGCGCTTTGTGGAGGGCCAGGAGAAGACCGGTCTCCCACATGTCGGGCGGAGAGCCGGCGGGTTCGACCTTGATTTCCTCCTCGATCCAGGGGAAGCTCTCGCCGCTGCTGAATCCCTGGCCAACCATGGTCACGGGATCCCCCTGGTTCGCCTGGCGATCCGCAAACTCGAAGGAGGGATCGAGATATTTCACCTTCACCGCCGCGTCCTTGTTGAAGTCGTTGGCGCAGACCAAGGTGCCTCTGTTGCCGTAGACCGTGCAGTAGTCCTCCCGCAGGGCCGCCGCATAGCTGATCTCCAGGTCGGCGACAACCCCGTTCCCGCCGACGAGCATGATCTTGACCTGATCGTCGGCATCGCCGCAGGAGTTGACCCGCTGGAGGTGTCCCCAGACCTGCTTGACCGGGGCATTGATCAGTTGGAGGCCCTGGTCGATGACATGGGGCCCCCAGCAACTGAGCTGTCCGCCGCCGCAGCTCAGGAGTGTCTGCCAGTCGCAACGACGGGAAAACCCATGGTGGCGGCGAATCTTCACGAGCTTGGTCTCCCCGAGAATCCCGCTGTCCACGATTCGCAGGATGGTCTGGAACACGGGATTGAAGCGGACGTTGTGAAGGAAGAAGAGCTTGCCGCGATAGTCCTTTTCGAGTTCCCTGAGCCGCCTGAAGTCTGCGCTCGTCACGGCGATGGGTTTGTCGAGAAGCACGGTCTTCCCGGCATGCAGAGCATCGCTCGTGTTCGAGACGTGGTCCAGGGAGCGCGTGGAGATGATGGTCAGTTCCATCTGCGGATTCCGCAGGAACTCCGCGTAGTCGGAGTATCCCGCGCAGTTGTGTTTCTTCGCGGACTCCGCCGCGCGTTGCGCATCCATGTCGCAGACGGCGACGAGCTCGTACTTGTCTTTTTCCCTGGCGAAGAACTCAGCGTGCCTGCTGCCGATGCGGCCAAGGCCGCAGACGCCGAACTTGATTCTGCTCATGGTCCTCTGTTCCCCAATACTGATCTTCTTTACTCTCATTCCGTGCCGCTGCTTGATGTGCAGGCGATTGCACGGGTGGGCTCGTGATGGCTGGATTCGGCGGTACCATGCCATCTCTCCGCCGCCTTTCCCCAAGGCTGATCATTTCCCGGCGAGGGCGCGCAGCAGGTCGAGTAGGGCGCTGACGGTGCCGGTTTCGAGGTCGGGGGCGGGAAGCGCCCAGAGTTGGTTGCGGTCGAGGGCGAGGAGGGGCTCGGCAGCGGTGGCGGCGAGGCGGAGCGCGATGGCCCCGTTGCGGGCGGCCATGCCGTCGGGCAGGCTGATTTCGTCGGTGGCCTCGTAGGCGGCGACGAGCATCTCGTCGGCCTCGCTGTTCTCCAGGCGCTGGAGGGCGAGATCGAGGGCCTCGCGGACATCCTGGCGTCCCTGGAGGACGAGATGGGGTCCGGCGAAGCCGAATTCGATGGCGGCGAGATTGCCGGCCGTGTTGGCGTAGCCGTGGGGGAATATGAGGGGGCTGGCGAAGCGGGGGCCTTTTTCGGCGAACTGTTCGTGGAATTTGCGGGCCGAAAGGGGCGCGCCGTAGCGGCTGACGCTGACGATGCCGGAGAGTTCGCGCACGGCCGCCTCCCGTTTTCCCAGGGCCAGCGAGCAGGCGGCGAGGCAGTAGCTGCCGGCGGGGTCGAGATAGCCCTTGACCGAATTTAGGTAGGGTTTGGCGCTGAAGTCGGCGAGCGCGGCGTCGTCCCCGGCCTGCCATTTGGCCAGGCCGGCATCGGTGAGAAGCGGTTTGCCCGAGCCGGTTCCGGCGGCCAGAACCCAGCCGAGATTGGTGATGGCGTATTGGCTCATGCGATCATGCTCCCGCTGGCGGATTCGTGCGTGTGTACTTGGTGAGACGCATCAGCAGGGCCGGGGATTGGCGCAGCGAGGCTGTGAAACGGGGTTCTTGAAAACCGGCGGGGAAAACCTATTTTCGATGCGTGCTGGGGTGTCCCGTTTTGCTGGTGCATGAAAGGAGAGGCATATGCGGCCCGGAATTGCTGGGGCGAGAGAGTCGAATGAATCGAATGAACCGGTTCGATCGAGGAACCAACCAACCACCCGATTCGGCGGCACGGGCGGTTATTTCCGCCTGGATTCCTGGATTCTGGCCAACATTGTGCAACTGGGGACCCAGAGGTTCTGCAAGTTGTTCCTCAACCGCACCACCGATCCCTGTGGGCGGCAGTATGACCAGATGACTCAGGCGGCCCGTTCCGGCTGTGCCAACATTGCCGAGGGCTCGGCGCGGCGGGCCACTTCGCGGGAGACGGAGATGCGGCTCACCGACGTGGCGCGTTCGAGTCTGGCCGAGCTGTCGGGCGACTTTCTGAACAGGTTGCTGCAGCAGGGCAGGGTGCCCTGGGGCAAGGACACGCCCGAGGCGCGGGAGGTGTATGCCGTCCGGCTGGATCGACCGGCTTACGGCGAGGATGTGGTGCACGATGCCTGCGCGCACATTCTGGCGCAGAAGCGGAGATTCGCGCGGTGGCTGGATTCGGGTAGCGAGGAGGCCATGACAAACTGCCTGCTCATCCTCGTGGCCCGGGTGATCCACATGTTGAACCATCAGATGGAGAAGCAGGGCGAGGCGTTTGAGCAGGAGGGCGGATTCCGGGAGAAGCTGGCCAGCATCCGCGTGGAGGCGCGGGCGAGGCAGGAGGCGGCGCCGGTGTGTCCGTGCTGCGGCAAGGCGATGGCCCGGCGGAAGGCGCAGAGCGGGAAGAACGCGGGCCGCGAGTTCTGGGGCTGCACGGGCTATCCCGACTGCAAGGGCGTGCGGGAGATCGGGGCGGAGGGATAGCGGGGGCGCGGGAATCGAGGGAAACGAATCATTCGATTGAATCGATTCTTTCGATTCTTTCGATTCCCAGGTCTGCTCAGCCGAGGAACCAGATGGGGCTGGACCAGGCCAGTTCGTTGTCTTCGCCGTGGATGCGGGTGTAGTACCAGAGGCGGTCGGTGGCGGGCGGGGATTGGTCGCGCCACTCGAACTGGACGGTCTTCGCTCCCGGTTCGAGGCGGTGGACGATCTGGTTGTTGCGGAAGATGACGACTTCCCGGATCGGGTGCATGGCGGTGGCCCGGACCTGGAAGGCGAGGTCGGCCGGGCGGCCCTGGACCTTGTCGCCCATGAGGTGTTGGCCCTGCTGGAAGAGCAGGCCGATCTTGGCGCCGGAGGTGCCGAAGGTGTGGCGGGCGCGGACGGCGGCGAAGATGGCTTCGCGGGTGAGTTCCCCGGCCCAGACGCCGACCTTGCCGCGGCCGCCGCCGTGGTCGGGGCTGGCGATGACGCCGATGACGACGCCCTGTTCCCAGGCGTCCTGGAGGTAGTGGCCCTTCTCCTTGAGCGCCCGTTCGGCCT
>LVAZ01000215.1 GCA_001603055.1 Victivallales bacterium Lenti_02 | reverse complement strand
ATGTAGACCACGACGGCGCGCCGTCCGCACTCCGCCCCATGAACCGACTGAAACGCATCCTGCTCGTCATAGCCGGCACCCTCTGCGTGGGGCTGGGTTTCCTCGGCGTCTTCCTCCCCCTGCTCCCCACCACCCCCTTCCTGCTCCTCGCCGCCGCCTGCTACGCCCGCGGCTCCGACCGCTTCTACCACTGGCTCATGACCAACCGCTGGTGCGGCGAAACCATCCGCAACTACCGCGCGGGAAAAGGCATCCCCCGGCGGCAGAAAATCCTCACCGTCACCCTGCTCTGGGCCACCATCGGCGCCACCGCCTGCTTCGCCACAACCCACTGGTGGCTCCGTCTCCTCCTGCTCGGCATCGCCGCCGCCGTCACCGCCCACCTGCTCAAAATCAAAACCCTCCCCATTCCCGGCCGCGACTAGCCCGCGCCGAACATACAAACATTTATTCCCGGAAAGTTGACAGACGGAAATACTCCGCGTATTTTCATCGGTGAAGGGAATGTGCGAGTCTTTGCTGGGCGCTTCCGCGCGAAAGAGAATACAATACAAAAACCAACCCGTTTAATCGCCAACCAATGTGTCCGGCCGCGCTCCGGAGCGCCAAGATCGGGCTGTCCCCTGCCGGTGCCCTGCCCATTCCCCCCGCCCCTTTTCCAGCTAAAAAAAATAAGCCGGAACCAAGCTCGCGCACGATTTTCGACACGCAGCAAAAATAACAAAAAAACCTAATCATTCCCGTTTTCCGCAGCGGTATTGCCATAAACCAAAAGGAGTCCGCCCATGCAACGCCAACGCATCAACCAAGCGATCCGGGAAGCCATCCAGAACCGCAAGGTCGTCGAGCTGTCGGACGAGGACCTCGGGCTGGAGGTGATCGAGCGGATCGCCCGCGACAGCGAAAACCTGGACCTGCTGGCCGAGGCCGCGCTCCGGGCGGACGAGCAGCCCGCCCTCCGTTCGGCCGTGAAAGACGCCCTCGGCAAGACCACGCTTGAACTCGCGGAACTCGCCACCCTGAAAGGCATTGCGAAAAAACGGAAGTTCCGGACCATGGACCGGAACGCCTTCCGCAAATGGCTCCTCGCGAAAATCGGGGAAGAGGTCCGCAAGCTGATCTGCGACTCCCTGTACGGCATGATCGACACCCCCGAGGAACGCAAAGCAATCCTCGACAAATACGACGACGTGATCGTCGACGCCATCGTCTCCGCCTATCCTCCCCTCGCCCTCGCCCGCCCCCTCATCAAGCCCGTGGTCCGCTACCTCCTCGCCAAAGGCCTGGCAGCGGCCGCCAACAATCTCGACGAATACTGCGCCGTCGCGCCATAACAAACGCAAATAAGGAGGAATATAGCAATGAACCCCGTTGTCATCATCCATGGTTGGAGCGACGATTCAGACTCTTTCAGGGATTTAGGAAAATTTCTTACCTTGCATGGATTCTCGATAACCCATATCTGGCTGGGCGACTACAAATCATTGGATGACGACGTGCGCATTCCCGACGTGGCCAAGCGCATGGAAGAGGTGGTCAAGGAGAAATTGAACGCCGGGAGTCTCCAAGCCCCCTTCGACCTCATTGTCCACAGCACCGGCGGGCTGGTCGCCCGCGAATGGCTGGCCTCCTACCATGCGGACAACATGGCCAACTGCCCTGCCAAACGGCTGGTCATGCTGGCGCCGGCGAATTACGGGTCGCGTCTCGCCTCGATGGGGCAGAGCATGCTCGGACGGGTGGTGAAGGGCTGGAAAAACTGGTTCCACACCGGCAAAGAGATGCTCAATGCCCTCGAACTGGCCTCCCCCTACCAGTGGGACTTGGCCCAGCGCGACCTGTTCCTACCCGAGGGGGCAATGGCGGCACCGGCAATCTATGGTCCCGACCGGGTCTGGCCGTTTGTCATCACCGGCACCCATCCCTACACCTCCTCTCTCCGTGAAATCCTCAATGAAAACGGCTCCGACGGCACGATTCGTGTTCCTGCCGCCAATCTCAACACCAAGGGACTCACCATCGACTTCTCTCTCGACGACGGGAATCCAACCATGAGCCACTGGCGGCTTCGCCATGGCGAGTTCGCCTTCCCCCTGGCGGTGCTGCATGACCGGACCCACAAATCCGTCACCACGCCCGACAAGAACGAGGTCAAGTGCCGGCCGGGCAAGGGTTCGAATCTGGGAGCCTTCGTCCTCGAAGCCCTCGGTTGCGCCAGCCCCGAGCAGTATGCCGGCCTGGTCGCGAAGTGGAACGAGGTGTCCGAACAGACCGCATTCCTGGCAGAATCGGAAGCCCTGCGTGAACTGACGTTCGCCAAAAAGACGGAGGCCGAGTTCTTCCACCAATACATGCAGGTCAACGTGCGAGTCGTCGACGACCACGGCAGCGAAGTGGCCGACTACTTCCTCGAATTTTCCGGCCCGGACGGCGAACGGGGCAACGGCTCCACCGTCTATTTCCACAAACATGTCCTGGAACACGTCCACCCCAACGGGGCAAACAAAGCCTTCCGCTGCCTGTACGCGGACCGCACGGACCTGCTGGCCAACTTCTACGCGAAAATCGTGGGACAAGTCAAGAAAGAACTCTGCATGAGCATCTCGGCGGCATCGCCCGGGAAAAACGTGAGCTACTTCCAGGACAGCAAGGCCGGAGCCAAAGGCAGCGTCCCCGTGCACTGGGAGAACACCACGGCGGAACCGCGGTGGCTCCGCCGCAACCTGACCCACTTTGTCAAGATCGTCATTCCCAGAAACCCGAAACCGGACGTGTTCAAGCTGGAACAGCTCTAGCACATCGACGGCAACCCAGCCTCCCTGCCGTAGCACTCTCAAAAATGGCCGGGCCGCTCGCGCGGTCCGGCCATTGGAGTTTGGCAGACGCTCGCCGGACCAAGTTTTGAGCCCATACCCGGCGGCGGAACATAGTAGCCCGTAGGGGCGAGGCTTGCCCTCGCCCGGCCTCTCGGCCAACCGAAACGGGGCGCAACCTTGGCCGTCCCCCCTGTTTCCGAGCCTGCCCAAGGTCGGTGCCATATTCCGCAAGAGCACAGCCCGCGCTGGAGGGCACCTCCTTGGACTGGCGGCCGGGAACGATATGCCGCCCTCCGGGGGGAGGGCTCAGGTTCGATTTCCCGCCTTTCCCGGGACTCACGCCGCTGGGCTGCATATATGCCGCCCTCCACGAGGGCTCGAATGCCAAGACCAATTTCCGCCAAACTCCAAGGCCGGGGTGCCCGCCTCCCTGCCGACGGCGGCGAGCGGCGGCGAGCGGCGGCGAGCGCTTGCGTTTCCGGGATTCCGGGCGATGTTGTCGTCGCCGGGGTCGCAAGACGCATCCAGGGAAGGGGTTTTTCCTCCCGCCTGCCCTTGACATGACGCCGCCCGCGCCTAGATTATCTGCCTTTGTCACGGCGAATTCCGTCCATTCACATAGTGTAGAGACTTTTCAACCATGAAGACCTTTCTGCCCAAGCAAGGCGAGTTCGAGCAAAAGTGGTGGGTGGTTGACGCCACCGACCTGGTGCTCGGGCGCCTGGCGGTCAAGATTGCCGACACGATCCGCGGCAAGAACAAACCGATCTTCTCCCACCACCAGGACAACGGCGACTTCGTGGTCGTGGTCAACGCCGAGAAGGTGCGGGTGACGGGCCGGAAGGAGACCGAGAAGGTCTACCAGGACTATTCCGGCCACATGGGCGGGCGCAAGGAGCGCACCCTCGATGTGATCCGCGCCCGCCAGCCCGAGCGCCTGATCCGTCAGGCGGTATGGGGCATGATGCCCAAGGGACGCCTGGGCCGCGCCCAGTTCCGCAAGCTCAAAATCTACACCGGTCCGGAGCATCCCCACGAGGCCCAGCAGCCGGGAACCTTCCCCTACTAGGGACAACCCATTGCGCAGGTACTGCGAGCAAGAGGATAACTGAAGAATGGCGGCAAAGAGCGAGCAAATTACCGTGGTGGGACGGCGCAAGTGCGCGGTGGCCCGCGTGCGCATGGTTCCCGGTACCGGCCAGTTCACCATCAACCGGCGGACGTTCGAGGACTTTTTCCCCTCGGCCACCGTCCGCGGCTACGTGACCCAGCCGCTGATGATCACCGGCACCACCGGCTCCTTCGACTTCCAGGTGACCATGGCCGGCGGCGGCATTGTCGGCCAGGCCGGCGCCCTGCGCCATGGCATCGCCCGCGCCCTCGAAACCAGCAACCCCGAATTCCGGACGGTGCTGAAGCAGAGCGGCATGATCACCCGCGACTCGCGCGTCAAGGAACGCAAGAAGCCCGGCCAGCCCGGCGCCCGCAAGCGCTTCCAGTTCTCCAAGCGCTAGGCGTTTCTTCTCCGTCTCTCGGGCCGGACCGCGGTTTTCGCCAGCGGTCCGGCCTTTTTTTCGGTTGGGTTCCAGCGAACGAGGAATGGATTCCATGAAACGGGTCAAGGTGGCGATTGTCGGTGCCTCCGGCTATTCGGGCGAGGAACTGCTGCGGCTGTTGCAGCATCATCCGGGGGTGGAGATCACCTGCATCACCTCGCGGCAATACGCCGGCGAGCGGATCGGCAAGGTCTTTCCGCGCTTCGCGGAGTCGCAACTGGTCTTTTCGGCCCCCGACGCGGGCGCCATCGCCGCCGCCGCCGAGGTGGCCTTCCTGGCCCTGCCCCACGGGCTGGCGACCGAATTCGCCCTGCCCCTGCTGGCGGCGGGGGTGAAGGTGGTGGACATCAGCGCCGACTTCCGGCTGCGCGATCCGGCCAAGTACCAGAAATACTACAAGGAAGCCCATCCCTCGCCCGCCATGCTCGAACGGGCCGTCTACGGCCTGCCCGAACGCTACCGGGCGCAGCTCGCCGGGGCGGATTTGGTCGCCTGCGCGGGCTGCTACCCCACCAGCATCATCCTGCCCACCGCCGCCATCCTCGCCGCCGGCCTGGCCAGCCCCGAAGGCATCACGGCGGCCAGCCTGAGCGGCGTCTCCGGCGCGGGCCGCAAGGTGGACCTGCCCTACATCTTCCCCGAATGCAACGAGAGCGTGCGGCCCTACGCCATCACCGGCCACCGCCACCTCCCCGAGATCGAGCAGGAACTGGCGGCCGCCGCCGGTCTGCCCGAGATCGCCATCAGCTTCGTGCCCCATCTGATCCCCGTGAACCGGGGCATCCATTCGACCATCCTGCTCGACGCCGCCCCCGGCGCGACCCCGGACCAAGTCGCCGCGGCCCTGCGCGACGCCTATGCGGCCGAGCCCTTCGTCCGGCTGCTGCCCAAGGGCGAGCTGGCCGACACCAAGCACGTCACCATGACCAACTTCTGCGAGATCGGCTGGGCCTGGGACGACCATACCGGGCGCATCCTGCTGAGCAGCGCCATCGACAACCTCACCAAAGGCGCCTCGGGCCAGGCCATCCAGTGCATGAACATCCTCTGCGGTCTGCCCGAAACCACCGGCCTGCTGCTGTAAGCCACCGCGCCGCCGGTCCCGTCACCACCGAGGCGAACAGCACCGTCGGCAGCGGCAACCTCGCCCACCACTGGTGATCCCTTTCGGGTACGGCCCAATCCCCGGTATCTTGTCATACGCCGAAGCATCGTTGATCTCCGGCAGCGGCAACGTCACCTCGATGAGGATTCTGGGGTGCTTGGTCGTTCCAGTAGCGTCCTTGAGAGCGACGGGAACTGCTGTAGCTCTCCCGTCGAATCAGGTTCCAGGTAGTATTTGCGTACCCATTGCAGCATATTCTGCGCCGGACTGGCACCAAGGGTGCCGATGATACCCCTGGCATGCGTTCGCCGCCGCCCGGTCAGCGATGGGCAGTCGAGACCGAGCAAAGCCCGCATATACTCCGCTGCCGCTGGGTTCTGCTTATCCGCCGGAGCGATGCTTCCATCGATCCCGTAGACGAAGAGAGCGGCAACCGCCGGACTGTGCGGTGAGACGAATAGAGTCGGGTCATAGTCACCGCCTTTGCGGTGTCCACAGTGCTGGTCTTGTCCCGCCCCGCCATTGCAGGATGCCGCCAAATTGCCGTAGTCATAGGTTTTCGCGGCGTCTCGCGAGCGCGGGACAAGATGCTCGACGTGACTGTCGGTTTCGGCGATCTTCGCTTCGCAGTAGCAGCACAGGTGTTGCTGCTCCGAACGAAGGGATCCAGCAACCAAAGCATGGCACGGTGTCTGCATGAACCGATGCCAATCCAGCCCTGATGGTTGCACAGCCAGGCACGGTGGGGATTCCTGGGATTTGGTGATGGCTCTCATCAGCGGCCCAGCACCTTAATCTGGCTGGCCCGAATGTCGGCTAATTTCAAGTCAGGATCGTGTTTCCCAAGTGCGTCCTCTAGCGAGGCTCGAAGCTCAACTGCCTCTGGCGTGCTGGCTTTGTCGCTCTCCACAAGCGCTAGGTACTTCCGCAGGTCTGCAACAGGATTCTTGCAGCCCATTTGCGCCGGGTGGCTCGAAAACACATACTCCGGTGGTCGCGAGTGAACCCCAAAGACATCCTCCAGAACGCGCGAACTCTCGGCACCATAGGTGCCATCGTCCGGGGTTATTGCCTGACCATCCGTTGTCAGTAGGCGAATGTTCTCCCGTCGCACCGAGGTAAGCACCTGCGGGCTGTGGGTGGTGACGATGAACTGGACCAATGGAAACGCACGTTGCAGGTCCACGAGAACGCGCTGCTGCCAGGCGGGGTGGAGATGCAGGTCCACTTCGTCGATCAGCACGACACCGGGAGTATTGGCGGGCGCATCCGCCCCAAAGTGCGGATTCAGCACGGCGCACCTCGCGGCGAGGTCGCCGGCAAGGCTGAGCATGGACTGGACGCCATCGCTGAGCTGGTGCAGACCGAGTTCCACGTTTTGCTCGGAGTCGAGGACGCCCACTTGATTCATGGAGAGAAACAGGTCGAGCCAGAATCGCGGCTGTTCCGAGGCACCGCCCAATATCAGGTTGACTACCTCCTTGACGGCACGCGCCCGCTCGGCAAGTTTCCTCTCCGAAGGGGCGACCGGTTGATTCTTGCTCAGCTTCTGCTGCACGCTGAGTTCGCCAATGGCCGCTTTGCCGTACCAGGTGCGGAAAAGGTTGGCGTTTGCACTCGCGGTCAGACTCCCGGCGTATCCATCAGGACGCATCAGGGCGGCGTTCCCCAAGTCCGGGCCAACCTTGAATTCATCCAGCGAAATGGTTCGCTTCGACCCGTAGTAGGCCACGATAGGCAATGTCACCGCCGCGCTTGGCCTCTCGGAGTGGAGAACCCTGACCATGGCTTTGGCGGCATCAAACAAACCATCCTCGACTGCCAGAATTTCCCCAGCCAGAACCCGACAGCTTGCTTGTTTCCCGCGCAATACATCCGTACAGAACGACAACTCAATCAATGATGGGTGTACCGGAATCCGTCCCATGTCCTCCTTGCGGATCACCCGAACGTCCTCCGGGTTGGGTTCCTGCCTCTGGGGCTTATCGGACTCACCTTTGTCAGGTTTCTGCGGTATGGCCTTGTCGAACTTACCGACGAAGACCGACAGCATATAGGCCAGTGCGTCGAGCACGGTGGATTTCCCGCCGCCGTTCGGCGCGATCAGCACGGTTAACTGGTCATGGAACGTCACTTCCAGATTCCGGAAGCAACGGTAATTCTTGATCTCGATGGTGTTGACATTCATGGGCTATTCTCCGATCCATGCGCCACTGGCGAGGACATGACACACGCCGGCGGACACGAAGACGGGCTTCTGACGGCAGGCGGAGGCGAACGTATGAACATGTGCAGGGATCGCCCCAGCACGCATTGTTTTTCCATACGCAGAAGTCATCGACCTTCGGCAGCAGGGGACGATTTTGGCGGGAGTCATGGGCATGAGCGAAGGGGCCACGGTTCTTGTTGCCTTTGGGCGGGTTGCCCGGTCAATTCCTGGAGGTCGTTCTTTCGCCCATCCCGACGAGCTTGCCCAGGTCGTAGTCGACGCTGTGCTCGGCGAAACCGGGCTCCCGGTCGAAGGGCTGTCTGACGTAGTATACCTCACAATCGGCGGGTGTGCCGGAAACCGGGTCCATGTCGCCCACGTTCCAGACATCCTCCCCGCCCATTTCGGGGGAGAGCGGAACGCGGACGATGGCGAGGAGGAAGTCGGCGGGCTGGTTGATGGAATCGAGGATTTCGTTGCGGGTGACGGTGTTGGCGGCAGCGATGCGGCCTTTGGCTTCTAGGAAACCAGACTGGTCTCCGCCGCCACCCACGCCCCCGACACCCCCAGCACCAAAGCCACGACTCCGCACCGCTTCGTGCTCATGCGATCTTCCTCCGGCGGATTCCCCGCCGATCCGCGTTCCTGCCGGACATGGCCCGAATCGCCACATACGAGGCCGGATCGGTCGTCGGGACTCCGTTGGGAGACTATAGTTCAGGTTCGTTCGCCTGCGCCCCCCCCCACAGCATGACAAGGATGGTTCCGTGATTTTTCTGCGTCCCCTTCGCGCCTTCGTTCTTCTGGTGCCAATCGCCCTCTCCGTGAGCCTGGCCGACACGATTGAACTTGACAACGGTTCCCGCCTGGTGGGCGAAGTCACCGCCGTCC
>LVAZ01000214.1 GCA_001603055.1 Victivallales bacterium Lenti_02 | reverse complement strand
CCTCTGGGCGCCCATTCCCCCCAGCTCGCACCGCGCCCTCGAAGGGGCCACGGTCCTGGTCAACCTCTCCGCCAGCAACGAGCTGGTGGGCAAATCCGACTACCGGCGACAACTGGTGGCCCAGCAGTCCGCCCGCTGCTTCGCCGCCTATGCCTACTGCGGCGCGGGCGTCGGCGAATCCACCACCGACATGGTCTTCGGCGGGCACTGCCTGATCGCCGAAAACGGCATCCTGCTGGCCGAGAGCGAGCGCTTCCAGCGCTCGGCCCAGTTGCTTTTCGCCGACCTCGACGTGCAGTTTCTCGCCCACGAGCGCCTGGGCCGCAAGACCTTCGCCCGGAACCGCAGCAACCAGCCGGACGCCGCCGGCATCTGCCTTCCCTTCGCCGCCGCGCCCCTGCGCCGCGAACGTCTGGAACGCCGGGTAGGCCCCACCCCCTTCGTCCCCGGCGACCCCGCCCGGCGGCACGAACGCTGCCAGGAAATCCTCGCCATCCAGAGCACCGGGCTGGCCACGCGCCTCCAGCACACCGGCCTCAAGGACGTGGTCATCGGCCTGTCCGGCGGCCTCGATTCGACCCTGGCCCTGCTGGTCTGCATCGAAGCCTTCCGGTCGCTGGGGCTCTGCCTCTCCGGGATTCACGCCTACACCATGCCCGGCTTCGGCACCACCGCCCGCACCAAGGGCAACGTGGACAGCCTCTGCGCGGCCCTCGGCATTCCCCTGGCCACCATTTCCATCGAGGACGCCTGCACCCGGCATCTCGCCGACATCGGCCACGACGGCAAGACCCACGACATCACCTACGAGAACGCCCAGGCCCGCGAACGGACCCAAATCCTGATGGACGCCGCGAACCTGCACCGCGCCCTCGTGGTCGGCACCGGCGACCTCTCCGAACTGGCCCTCGGCTGGTGTACCTACAACGGCGACCATATGAGCATGTACGCGGTGAACTGCGGCGTGCCCAAAACTCTGGTCAGCTATCTCATCGGCTACTATGCCGAGGACAAGGCCGCCCCCGCCGTCGCCGCCATCCTGCGCGACATTCTCGACACTCCCATCTCGCCCGAACTCCTGCCCCCCGACGAGAACGGCGACATCGCCCAGAAGACCGAGCAGGTAGTGGGCCCCTACCTCCTGCACGATTTCTTCCTCTACCATGTCGTCCGCTGCGGCTTCCCGCCCGCCAAAGTCCTTTTCCTCGCCCGCCAGGCCTTCGCCGCGACCTACGACGAGGCCACCCTGCGCAAATGGCTGCGCGAATTCCTCAGCCGCTTCTTCTCCCAGCAGTTCAAGCGCTCCTGCCTGCCCGACGGTCCCAAGGTCGGCACCATCGCCCTCAGCCCCCGCGGCGACTGGCGCATGCCCAGCGACGCCAAGGCCAGCGACTGGCTCGACGGGCTGTAGACTCCGGAGCCATCTACCGAGTCGTTTCCATGCCCTCTAAAATCCTCGTTGTCCAAGTCGCCGCCCTCGGGCATCCGGTCGTCACCCGCTTCGCCGCCGAGTTCGCGCGGCTGGGGCTGCATTTTGGGCCGCTCGCGCCGCCTTGTCCGGCGGTGACCAGCACGGCGCAGGCGGTGTTCCGCACCGGCCTCGCCCCCGAGCAGACCGGCGTCGCGGGCAACGGCCGCTTCGACCGGACCACCCGCAAGGCCGATTTCTGGAATCAGTCCGCCCGGCTGGTCCAGGGGGGGCGCGTCTGGGACGAGTTCCGCGCCGGCGGCGGCACGGTGGGCGTCATGTTCTGGCAGCAGAGCCTGGGCGAAGCGGCGGACCTCATCGTCTCGCCCGCCCCCATCCACAAGCACCACGGCGGCATGATCCAGGGGCTCTACACCGTGCCCGCCTCCCTGGAAACCACCCTCACCGGACAACTGGGCCGGGCTTTCAATCTGATGCACTACTGGGGGCCGCTGGCCTCGGCCAAAGCGGGCGACTGGATTTGCCAAGCCACGGCGGCGGTCCTGGCCGACGCGAGTCTCCGCCCCGACCTGCTCCTGACCTACGTCCCGAATCTGGACTACATCCTCCAGCGCGAGGGGCCGGACTCCCCTCGGCTCGCCCGCGAGGTGGCCAAGCTGGTGGACCAGCTCGACGGACTGCTGGCGGCGGCGCGGGCGGCGGGCTACACGGTCCTGCTCTGGGGCGACTACGCCATCGAGACCGCCGACCGGGTCGTCTATCCCAACCGCGCCCTGCGCGAGGCCGGGTTCCTCCTCACCCGCACCGTGCGCCGGATGCTTTATCCCGACCTCTACCGCTCCCGCGCCTTCGCCATGGTGGACCATCAAACCGCCGAGGTCTATGTGCCGGAGGCGGCGGACCTCGAACCGGTGCGCCAGCTATTGGCCGCGCTGCCCGGCGTGGGCAAGGTCGAACCGGGAGCGGGCGGCGAATTCGGGGATTTACGGCTGATCGCCGCGCCCGGCGCCTGGCTGGCCTATCCCTGGTGGGACCAGCCCCGCGAGGCCCCCGAATACGCGACCCATGTGGACATCCACAACAAGCCGGGCTACGACCCCGCCGAACTGTTTTTTGGCTTCCCGCCCCCCTCCGTCAGCCAGAAACCCGAGCGGGTGAAAGGCACCCACGGCCGCCCCGAACTCCCCGCCTGCTACGCCTGGAGCGACCAGCCGGAACCGCCCCCCATCGATCTGCCCGGACTCGCCCGCCAACTCCGCGCCCGCCTCCTTCCCTGATCCCATTCTCCACCCCGCAAGTAGGGGCGGGGCTTGCCCCCGCCCGGCCCCTCGGCCAACCAAACGGGCCATCTGCCACACCCCGGAACCATCCGTCTGCGGCAACCGGCATTGGCAATATCCAACAACAATCCCCTCCCCCGAAGGCCTGCTCCGGGGAAGGGGTGGATGGGTTGCCTACGGTCCGAGGGCTATTCGCTGTCCGCCGCGAGGGGTTCGCCCTCCTCGGCGTCGTCCGCCGAGCGCTTGGAGTCGGAGAGGCGGACGTTGCCGGAGGCGAGCTTCTCGCGGATTTTGGCGAGGATGCGCTTCTGGAGTTCGGCATCCTCGGCGATGGCGGCCTTGGTCTGCTCGCGCCCCTGGCCGACCTGCTGGTCCTCGAAGGAGAACCAGGAGCCGCGCTTGTCGAGCAGCTTCATGTCGAGGGCCACATCGAGAACCGAGCCGGCCCGGGAGATGCCCTCGGCGAACATGATGTCGAACTCGGCCACCTGGAAGGGCGGGGCCAGCTTGTTCTTGACGACCTTGACCTTGGTGCGGTTGCCCAGGGGGTTGCCGTCGGGGGCCTTGATGGTGGCGATGCGGCGGATGTCGAGGCGGACGGAGGCGTAGAATTTGAGCGCGCGGCCGCCGGTGGTGGTCTCGGGGCTGCCGAACATGACGCCGATCTTCTCGCGAATCTGGTTGGTGAAGATGACGCAGGTGCGGGTGCGGCTGATGGCGGCGGTGAGTTTGCGCAGGGCCTGGGACATCAGGCGGGCCTGGAGGCCCACATGGCTGTCGCCCATCTGCCCCTCGATTTCGGCGCGGGGCACCAGCGCGGCCACCGAGTCGATCACCAGCACGTCGATGGCGTTGCTGCGCACCAGGGTGTCGGCGATGTTCAGGGCGTCCTCGCCGCAGTCCGGCTGCGAAATCAGCAGGTCGTCGATGTTCACCCCGATGATCTTGGCGTACTGGGGATCGAGGGCGTGCTCGGTGTCGATGAAGGCGCAGACGCCGCCCGCGCGCTGGGCGTTGGCGATGATGTGCAAGCAGACGGTGGTTTTACCGGAGGATTCCGGCCCGAAGATTTCGATGATGCGGCCGCGCGGCACGCCGCCGATGCCCAGGGCGATGTCGAGCGACAGGGCACCGGTGCTGATGGTGGGGACGGCTTCCTGAACCCGGTCGCCCAGGCGCATCACGGCCCCTTTGCCGAATTCCTTCTCGATCTGGCCGATGGCCAGGGTCAGATTGCGTTCGCGCGGATCGTCGGCGGTTTTTGCAGTCGCCATCGGGGATACCTTTCGTTAGCGGTGAATGGTGCTGGGCAAATCTAGCGCGCCCCCGAGCAATTGCATCCGCAACTGGCTCAGAGCGGCGTTGGTGGCGCGGCGGCGGACTTCGGCCCGGTCGCCCCGGAACTGGAAGGGACGGACGATCCGCTCGGGACCGACGGCGGTGCCGATCACGACCAGGCCGACGGGTTTCTCGATGGTGCCGCCGTCCGGCCCGGCGATGCCGCTGACCGCGATGCCGCAGTCCACCCCGTAGCGGGAGAGAAGGCCCGCGAGCATGGCGTGGACGGTTTCCCCGCTGACCGCGCCGTGGCGTTCGAGAATCTCCTCGGGCACTCCCAGGACATCCCGTTTCCAGGCGTTGGCGTAGGTCACCACCGAGCCCATGAAATAGGCCGAGCAGCCGGGCACGTCGGTCAAGGCGGCGGCGATGCCGCCGCCGGTGCAGGATTCGGCGGTGGCCACGGTGAGCCGCCGTTCGCCGAGCAGACGCCCCAGCGCCGCCGCCAGACTCGGCACGCCCTCGGGCAGGGCGTAGGGGACCAGGGCGGCGCGGACCCGCGCGGCGAGGTCAGCCAGAACCACCGCCCGGGCGGGGGTGGTTTCGAGGCGGACGGTGATGCCCTCGGGGCGGGCGCAGTAGCCCACGCCGCAGCCGGCCAGGTCCCGGTCCTCGACGATTTCCGCCACCCGCGATTCGGGGATTCCCGAAACCTGAATTTCGGCGCGGAGAACCTGCGGTTCGAGCCGGGACAGCAGCCGGGGCTTGAGCTGTTCGAGAATCATGGTCTGAAATTCGGCGGGCGGCCCCGGCAGCAGCACGAGGACACGCTCGCCGCAGGCGCACCAGAAGCCCGGCGCGGTGCCGTTGCGATTGGGCAGAATATCGGCCCCGACCAGGACCTCGGACTGGATGGCGATGGCGGCTTCAGGCACCGCGAGCCGCCGCCCGGCCAGAAAGGCGCGGATGCTCGCCGCCACGGCGGGACTCGGCGCGAGGGCGCAGCCCAGAACCTCGGCGGCGACCGGCCGCGTCAGATCGTCCCGGGTCGGTCCCAGCCCCCCGACCACCACGACCAAATCCGCCCGGCCCAGCGCCATGCGGAGCGCGTCGGCCAGGGCGTTGCGATCGTCCGGCAGACAGCTTTCGCGGGTGATGCGGAGGCCCCAGGAGGCCACCTCATGGCCCAGCCAGGCCAGATTGGTGTTCAGGGTGTCGCCCAGCAGCAATTCGTCGCCGGTGCAGATGACTTCGATAGTGCGGATGCTCACGTTCTCGTCCCGGAAACTGCGGGTTGCTCCCGACTCATCCCCTCCTCTGCCGCGAAATATAGCGGGGATTTCCGCAAAGGTAAGTCAGCCGAAATACTAGGCCGGGCTGCGTTCCGCCACGGCGCAGCCGGCGGCGATGGCGGACTCGTGGCTGATCGAGAGATGCCAGGAATCGGCGCCGATTTTCCGGGCGGTCTCGGCGGC
>LVAZ01000213.1 GCA_001603055.1 Victivallales bacterium Lenti_02 | reverse complement strand
CCGCCTGTCCCGGCTCTGGCGCGACGGCGAGGCGGGCTGGCTGGCTCTCGGTCTCGGCACCATCGCCATCCTGATTCCCGCCATCCTTTGGCCCTTCTGGACCAAGGTCACCGGCAGCACCGCCTGCATTGTCGTGGGCTTCGTCCTGGCCCTGGTGCTGCTCGCCCGCCAGTTGCGGGGACGCGAATTCCTCTGCGCCTTCGACCGCGGCCTCGGCCCGGTCCTCATCACCAGCGTCGGCGTGATGATCCTCGAATTCGCCCTGCTCGGCCTAGGCAACGTCCTCTGCCTGCTCCCCGTCGCCGCCGCCGCGCCCGAGGGCATCCCCGCCCCCGAGTGGCTCACCCAGTTCCACTGGGCCAAGCCCTCCCTCATGTTCATGGGCTTCTGGGCCGCCATCGGCTCGAACAACATGCTCCTCTACCTCGCCGGACTGAGCAACATCCCCCCCGAACTCTACGAGGCCGCCGACATCGACGGCGCCTCCCGCAGCCAGCGCTTCTGGCACGTCACCTGGCCCCAGCTCGCCCCCGTCACCTTCTTCATCCTCGTCATGGGCGTCATCGGCGGGCTCCAGGGCGGCTTCGAGATGGCCCGCACCATGACCCAGGGCGGCCCCGCCAAGTCCACCACCACCCTCAGCTACTACGTCTACATCGAGGGTTTCGAGACCGGCCACCTCGGCTACGCCTCCGCCATCGCCTGGACCCTCTTCGCCCTCGTCTTCATCGTCACTCTCTTCAACTGGAAATTCGGCAACCGCTACACCAACGACTAGCGTCGGCTACAGCGGCGGGGGGGGGCCGGGTTGCAGGCGTTCCAGACTCAGCTTCGGCTGGCTCAGTGTCCCGCCCAGTGACAGCGGAACGGGAAGGTACATAAACCCGTCCCGAGCTTGAAGCAGGTAGGCGAGATAGCTGTAGGAGGAACGCCGGAGACTCTTCGCCAATTCCGGCCCCAGCCCCGCCTCGAACGTCAGCGCCAGACTCTGGTCGGCCAGCCCGATCTGCCCGGCCAGCTCCGCCCGGCCGCTGGGGCCATAGAGGGCGAGCGGCGCCAGATGCAGCCTCCCCTCCGCCGCGTGGCCGGCGAGAGTCGCCCGGTCGAACCGCAGATCGTCCAGCCCCTTGATTTTGGTCTTCCGCGCCGCGTCCCGCAGCGCTTCGAGCTGATGGAAGGCCAAGCCTTCCAGTTCGGCCTGGAAGGTACCCGCGAAAACCGTCCAGTCCGGTTCGCCGAGGCCCCGCCCGCTGACCTCCGCCGACAGGCTTTCCAGACGCCCCTCGATCCGCCCCGCGTTCCCGGTCAGGAACTGCCGCGAGAAGGGGGCGAAATCCAGCGACCGGCCCTGGATGTTGGCCCGGAATGCCTCCGTCTCCCAGTCCAGCCTGCCCGCGAAATCCAGGGTGCCGTCACCCGCCTGAAGCCGGCAGGCGGAAATCTCCGCCGCCGTTCCCTCCACGGCGGCCTGGCCTGCCAGCGTCCCTGCAAGGTCCCCGAAGGATACCCCGCGCAAGTCCAAATCGAGGATGGCGGGAGGGAGAACCAGCCGGGGCAGGGGCGCGGGTTCCGCCGCGACGTCCGTCGCCGCGACCGCCTCCAGGGGGGCGCTCGCCACCGCTCTTCCCTTGGCCCTGCGCAACGTCCGGCGGACAGCCGTCAGCCGGTCCAGATCGAGCCGTTCCCCCGTCACCCGGAACCGGGCCGGCTGCAACACCGGCGGCAGGGGCGAACGGGTGGAGAGATCGAGGTCCACCACCGTTTCCCCGCCCAATTCCAGATTCGTCGCCAGCGATACTTCCGCCTCGCCAGGGCGCGGGAAATGCCCGCGCGCCGCCAGCTCGAAACGGGGCGCATCAAGCGGCGGCAGATTCCATCCGGCCAGCAGCCAGTTGGCCAGTTCCGCCTCGATGCCGACCCGCGCCGTGAGATCGAGCGTGGCGAGATTCTTGGTGAAGTAACCGACCAGGGAAACGCTGCCCAGCGCCTGCCCCCGGCGGCTCAGGCGGATTTGCACATCCTGCTCGTAGCCGCGGCCGCGCACATACTCCGTGGTCCCCGCGAGAACCAGTGTCAGGTCGTCGAGTGCCGCCGCCCCGATGGTGCCCGACAAATTCTCGGCGACGAAGGAGAACTCGCTGCCCAGCAGATTCATCTCCCGATCATAGCGCAGCTCGCAGTACCCCTGCAACTGGCCCGAAACCAGCCGCAGCGACCCGTAGGCCACCTCCGCCACCTCGCCGCGGGACTCGATGCGCCCCGATTCGCCCTGGCGCAGCTCCGCCAGCGTCGCCTCCACCTTCTCGATTCGCAACCGGAGCGGCGAACCCGCGCGGGCATAGATCAGCGTGCCGTTCCGCAGGGACATATCCTTCAGCAGAAAGGGCTCCGTCTTCTCGATGTCCTCCTTGAAGCGGAAGCGCCGCAGCCAGCGGAAACGGAGCGAACGCACCTTGCCTTTGGGGGTCTGCGCCAGATTCACGGTCAGGCCGTCGGCATGGAGCCGCTCGATGTAGGTGCCGAGGAACAGACTGCGCCAGAGCCGGTACCGCGCCTCGACCGGGCCGACCGTGAGGAAGGCGTCCTCCGGATCGCCCAGCCGCAGATCGCTCAAATCCAGCCGCCGGGTCGGCACAAAGGACGCTTCGCCCATGCCCACCGGGGTGCCGATAGTCACTCCCGCCACCGGCCCCACCACCCACGTCAGCAGGAAATGCCGGCCAAACAGAAACAACGCCAGCAATCCCATCCCCGTCCAGGCCAGACGGCGAAACCAGCACCGCCTGCGCGCCCGGGAAATCGGTCTGGAATGAGATTCGGAAGAGACCATGAACGGCAACATAAGCCAAACAGCGGCAAGGTGCAACCAACGGAGAGGCCGACGAACCCATGCCCTGCGGCTTTGCACGCCAGCCGCCGTATGGTATGGTGGAACCCTCTCTCCACCTGTCGCGAGGTACCCATGAACCGCCTGCTGCTGAGCCTGTTGCTGGGAGCCACCGCCATGGCGCAGACCACCTACACCCGCCGCCTGGAGTTGGACCCTCCGTCCTGGTCGGCCAGCGCCTCCCCGGAGTATTACCGGGGCGAGGGCTTGCAGAACGCCGTGGACTCGGTGGAGGACCCCGAGCGCGGCCAGGTGCTCCGCTGGCGCTTCGGCTTTGCCGACCCGCAGAAAAGCGAACCCGCCTTCCTCACCCGCACGCTCGATCCGCAGCCGCCCCGGCTGGATGTCGCCGCCGTGCGTTTCCGGGCCAAGCTGAGCGCTCCGCTGATCGATCCCAAGGGCGGCTTCATTCTCCGCCTGCGCACCAGCGACACCGCCCACGACAACTGGGACGTGCAGGAACTGCTCGGCAAACCCTTCCCGGTTGGGGAATGGGTCGAGGTCGAGATCGACACCCGTCCCACCTCCAGAGTGCGCAACATCTGGAGCCAGGTCTTCGGCAATATCCGCGAAATCACCTTCCGACTCGATGACATCGACGAACTGAACGGCGCAGGCGAACTGCTCCTGGACGGAGTCGAACTGGTTCTCTCCCGACCGCCGGAGGACGCCCCCTACACCCCGACCATCGTCGCCCTGCCCCGCCGGGCCGCGCCGCGAGTCCTCATCCTCCGCCATGCCGCCGCCGGTTACTACCGGCTGGCCGAGGCGTTCCGCGCCGTCGAGCCCGCCGCCGAAATCGAGGAGTTCCTCTATCGCGGCCTCCATTTCGAGTTCTTCGGTCTGGCCGGGAAAGCCGAGGATTTTCGGAACTACGACGCCGTGGTCCTGCTCGATATCGACCCCTTCGTGCTGACCGTCGCCCAAGCCCAGGGCATCGCCGACGCGGTGGCTTCCGGGGCCTCCCTGCTGTGCTTCGGCGGGGCCACCTCGTTCAGCGACGCCAAAGCCCTCCCCAACCCCCTGCGCGAAGCCCTGCCCGTCCGCTTCGCCCTCGGCGATTCCCCCTCGACCGCCATCGTGTCCCCGGTTCCCGGCGAACCCCATCCGCTCAATCAGGGTTTCGACCGGAACTGGCTCGGCCAGGTGGCCCGCCGCCAGCCCCTGGTCCCCAAGCCCGGCACGGTGGTGCCGTGGACCGCCGGCGATCTGCCGCTGGTCGTGGACGGCACGTTCCACCAGGGACGCACCGTGGCCGTCAACGCCCAATGCCAGCCCCTGCGGCTGGGGGCGGACGACGACCTGTTCCGCAGCCCTCTGGGCGACGACTTCGTCCGCCGCCTCGCCGCCTACGCCCTCCGCCGCGAACCGGAACCGGGCATCCGCACCCTGCGGCTCGATGCCGTGCCCGTGGGCGGGGGCACCATTGCCGGCCTGGTCGCCGGCGGACCGGAAATCCGGGTTTCGCTCGCCGGAAAGCCCGTCGCCGTGGCGGCGGACGGCGCTTTCGCCCTGACTCTGCCGCCCCCCCGGCTGACCGAGGAAACCCACCTTCTCCGCCTCGAAGCATGGCAGGGAAACCGGCGAATCGACTGGCGCGACCTGCCTCTGGTCGTCCGTCATCCCCTCGATCTCCAGGTGGTCTGGACCCGCAACCGCTCCACCTTCGAACCCACGGGGAACATCGATTTCCGGCTGGTCTTTGCCGCCCGCGACGTGCCGCTGGTGACACCGGGGCCCCGCACCGAGCTGCGCTATCTGAACCGCTGGCCGGTCACCGTCGATTCCTTCGTCGATGTCTGGCTGCGGCGCGACGGCCAGGGATACCACAACCAGGCCGGCCCCGTCGAGGTGGAGACCACCACCACCACCGGTATCCGCCCCGCCTTCCGGACTACCGGCGTCGCCCAGGCCGCCCGGCCCGCCGAACAGACCACCTACGCCGCCGACCCGAGGGTGTTGGACTGCGCGCGCACGGTGCAGTGTCTCGCCGACGGCGTGGTCGTGGTTGACACCGGCTACACCCTCCGTCAGGACCTCGATGTGCAGCGCCTGCCCCTCACCGTCTCCCTGCCGGTCGGCACCTATGCCGGGCTCCCCTACCGGCTCCACACCGCAGCCGGAATCAGCGAAGGCGTCTTCCCCGCCGAGCCGCAGAACCAGCGCCTCTTCGACGCCCAGGGGGCGACCCTCGAAATCCTCACCCCCGACGGGCCGATTCGCCTCGGAACGGACGACCCCGACCTGCGCGTCTGGTGCCAGGACCTCCGCCCCCACAACATGAGCGCCTTCCGGATCGAAATCGAGTCCCCCATCGTCTCCCGCCTCGCCCGCCAGGGCGAGACCTACCGCATTCCGTTGCGCATCCAGGGCCCCGTCCCGGCGGGCGGCGGCGATCTTGCCGGCGGCTCGGCCCCGACTTTATCCGCCTCACTTCAGGACCCGCGCGGCAAAACGTGGGTCATCCCCCCCGTCCCGGAATCGGACGGCAGCCGGTATGCCACCGCTCTGCCGAATCTCCCGCCCGGCCACTATCGCCTGGTGGCGGCGGCCAGCCTCCCCGGCATTCCCCTCGTCACCGCTCAGGCCGATTGCTTCGTGGTCGAGTCCCTCCCCGCTGCGGGGTTCTATCCCCTCGCCTGTTTTGTGGACCTGCTGGCCGACGGGCATTGCCTGGACCCCGAGGGGGTCGCCGCCCATCTGCGGGACATTCGGGAGGCGGGCTTCAACACCGCCGCCATCACCAGCCCGGCGATTCTCGCCAGCGAAACACCCTCCCCCGGACGCGACCTCCGCGCCCACGCCGAGCGCGTGGCCACCCAACTGGGCATGGCGGTGATGTTCGAATATTCCAGCTACACCACCTTCCGCAGCAATGCGACCCCGACCCCCTGCCCGTTCACCCCGGCGGGGCGCGAAGCCGTCCACAACCATCTCGCCCCCCTGCTCGACATCGCCGACCGCACCCCCCGCCTGCTCACCGCCAAGGTGCTCGACGAACCCCATCTCGGCCCCGAGCACATGGATTGGGACTGCCCCCATTGCCAGGCCGAATTCGAGCGCCGCTACGGTATTCCCCTGGCGGCAACCAAGGACAGCCAGGAACCCTACGCCCTCTGGACACGGGCCGATTTCGTGGGCCAGGTGGCGGAGGAAATCTTCCGTCTGGGAGCGGCGGAAAAAGCCGCCGGGGCAACCGGCACCTGGGAGCTTCTCCTCACCTACATGGCGGTCGGCCTGGGCTACCAGCGACCGCAGCGAAGCGTGCAGGACGCCCTGGACTGGAGCCGCCACGCGGGCTGGATCGACTTCGACATCTACCCCTATTTCTATCCCTCTTCCCAGCGGGTCCGCATGGTCCAGGCCAGCTACGGCATGTCCTACATGCGCGAGATCGCCCGCGCCCGCCGCAAACCCTGGGGATTCTACGTGGAACTGGACGACCGCAACTGGCCCTTCCAGCAGAATCCGCCCGAAGCCAGCGCCGAATGCGCCTTCACCGCCGTCCTGCACGGAGCCGACTATCTGAACACCTTCATCCACCGGCTCGCCGCCACCGGCTGCGGGGCGCGGCCGGAACGCTGGGCGCTGGCGAAGGAAGCCTTCCAGCGCATCGAGCGCCTGGGCCCCATGCTGACCGCATCCCCCGCCCTCCGCTCGCGGCTGGCCGTCCTCCATCCCAACGCCCACGAGATGATCCGCAACGGCTACAACCGGCCGGACCACCTGCTCGAACTGCTCAAGGGAGTGTTCGGCGATCTCGATGTGCTACCCGAGCAGATCGTCCAGGAATCGGGAACCGTCCCCTACGCGGGCCTGTTCCTGCTCGATGCCGAATTCCTCCACGCGGAAGCGCTCGGACCGCTCCGGAAATGGCTCGATGAAGGCGGCGTGCTCTACTGCGACCGCCTCCCCACCCGCACCCACCGGGACCAACCCATCCAGTGGACCGGCCTCGGCGAACCGCAAACCGGCGTTCACGGCCTCCGCCTCCGCGCCTGGGGCAAAGGCCAGGTGGTCTTCCTGCCGGAGAATCCCGAACCCATCCTCCAGGAACTCGCCGAGGCCAAGCTCCTCGACCCCCCAGCCCTGGCCGAAAAACTGCGCATCCTGGCCGAACAGATCGAAGCCACCATCGGCCCCATGCCCCTGCGCATCTCCTCCCGCGACATGGCCGGGGATGGCCGGAACGTGGATACCGTCGTCGCCGGGCTCCGGGGCAGCGGCGGACAGCGCCTCCTGACCGTGGTCAACCACCGCGACGTCCCCGTCGAGGCGACCCTCCGCTTCACCGACCGGACCTGGCGCTACCGCGACGCCATCGACCCCCGCCAGCCCGTCGCGGACCAACCCGGCAAACTCGTCCTCCAACTCCCCCCCCGAGGCTACCGCGTACTCGCGGGACAACCCCGGTAGCACCCCAAGCAAAGCGCCAAAGAAAACGCGGCGTCCCGGACTGGGACGCCGCGGCGGACGACGGGAAACCGTCTACAGGGCCTTGGCGAGGAATTCCTCGGTCAGCTTCATGCTGGCGATGGCCTCGACGATGTTGGACTCGGGCGTGGCGCCGCTCTTCACGCAGTCGATGAAGTGGCGGTCCTCCTGGTAGTAGCCGTAGTAGCGGTGGAAGGCCGTGGTCCCGGCGAGTTCCTCGCCGCTGATGTCCATGACGGACTCGTCGGCGGCCCCGGCGCTGGCCAGGCTGTAGCGTTCGGCCCCCTTGTGGACCAGGATGCGGGCGTCGGCCGCCTGGCCGCCGAAGCCGAGGTCGATGAAGGCGCTCACGCCCTCGCCGTGCATCTGGAAATGATGCACCCGGCCACCGACCCGGTAGTTGGCCTTGATGATGCCGGTGACGCCGTTGTCGAAGCGGCAGACCCCGTTCCAGGCGTTCTCGACGGGCGAATCGCCGTACTGGGCGACCACGGTGGCGGCCTGCACGGCCTTCTCGGCCCCCGCCAGCCAGCGGATCAGGTCCACCGCATGGACCGTGTCGGAGGTGAAGGCGGGCAGGCTGCCCTTGTCGAACGCCGCCTGACCAAATTTGTAGAAGCAGCCCTCGACCTGGGTCACCTTGGTCCGCGCGTCCACGATCTCCTTGACCTTGCGCACCGCCGGGATGAAGCGCCGGTTGAAGCCGACCATGAGCTTCCTGCCGCTCTCCGCCGACTTGCGGGCCAGGGCCTCGGTCTGGTAGGAGGTGATGCCCGGCGGTTTCTCGCAGAAGGTGTCGTAGCCCGCGTGCATCGACTGCCAGGCGATATGGAACATGTTGCCGGGCTCGACCAGGCAGAAGACCGCGTCGATCTTCTCCTGCGCGAACATCTCGTTGTAGACGGTATAGACCTTCGGGATGCCGTACTGGGCCGCGCGCTCTTTGGCGCGGGACTCGACGAGGTCGCAGATGGCGACCATCTCGACGTCTTCCATTTCGCTGAGCGAGGGCAGATGCACGCCACGGGCAATGCCGCCCGCGCCGATAATCGCCACCTTCACCTTGTCCGTGCTGCTCATGGGGGGCTCGTCCTCGGATGGGGGATTGCGGCGGCCCGACCATCGGACCGCGCGGACGGGCAGTAGATTAGAGCGCCAGACCGAAGAGTCAAGGGGAAACGGTTGCGATATGCAGGCCAAGTTCTATAGTACCCCGCTTGCCGGGACACTTCCCGAGGCCGTTTTCCAGCCGGGCCGCAGGACCCAACTCCCATGATTGCCATCGTTGACTATCGGGCGGGCAACCTCACCAGCGTCGCCGCCGCCTTCGCCAAGCTAGGGCATCCCGCCAAGGTCACCTCCGATCCCGCCGACCTCGCCGCCGCCGAGCGGGTGGTCTTCCCCGGCGTCGGCGCCGCCGAGTCGGCCATGACCAACCTCCGCGAAATGGGCTTGTTCGACCCGCTGCTGGCGGCGCTGCACAGCGGCAAGCCCTTTCTCGGCATCTGTTTCGGCTACCAGTTGCTCTTCGACTACAGCGAGGAGGACGGCGGGGTGCCCTGCCTGGGGGCCTTGCCCGGACGGGTGGTCCGCTTCCCCGGCAACCTGCGCGAGGGCGACGACCCCCAGCCCCTCAAAATCCCGCACATGGGCTGGAACCGGGTGATCTTCCGCCAGCCGCACCCGGTCTGGGCAGGCATTCCCGAGGACGCCGAGTTCTACTTCGTCCACTCCTACTATCCCGTCCCGCCGCCGGAGCTGGTGGCGGCGACCGCCGTCTACGGGCAGGAATTCGCCTGCGCCGTCGCCCGCGGCAACCTCGTCGCCTCCCAGTTCCATCCGGAAAAGAGCGGGCGGCCCGGCCTCAAGCTGCTGGACAATTTCTGCCGCTGGAACCCCTGACCATGCTCAGCAAACGCATCATCCCCTGTCTGGACGTGCATCACGGGCGCACCACCAAGGGCGTCAAGTTCCAGAACAACGTCGATATCGGCGATCCGGTGGACATGGCCCGCTACTACTACGAGGAAGGGGCCGACGAACTGGTCTTCTACGACATCACCGCCTCCTCCGAGGGGCGCGGCATCATGCTCGAAGTGGTCGCCCGGGTCGCCCGCGAAATCTTCATCCCCTTCTCCGTCGGGGGCGGCCTGAACACTCTCGAGGACATGCGGGCCGTGCTCCTGGCCGGGGCCGAGAAGGTCAGCGTCAATTCCGGCGCGGTGAAATGCCCCGACATTATCCGCCAGGGGGCCGAGGCCTTCGGCAACCAGTGCGTGGTCCTGGGCATGGACGCCCTCAAGGTCGCCACCACCGCCGCCATCCCCAGCGGCTACGAGGTGGTCATCCACGGCGGGCGCATCCGCACCGGCATGGACGCCCTCGAATGGGCCCAGCGGGCCGAGGCCCTCGGGGCCGGGGAAATCTGCCTCAACAGCATCGACGCCGACGGCACCTGCGAGGGCTACGAAATCAATCTCACCCGCCTGATCTCCACCAGCGTCGGCATCCCCGTCATCGCCTCCGGCGGCGCGGGCAAGCCCGAACATCTGGCGGACGTGTTCCGTCAGGGCTGCGCGCACGCCGCCCTGGTCGCCTCCATGACCCACTTCGGCGGCTATCGCGTCAAGCAGCTCAAGGACTTCCTGCACCGGCAGGGCGTGAAGGTCCGCCTCACCTGGTAGGCGCCTCGCCTTTCGACAGCGGATTGCCGTCCTTGTCCTCGGGCCGGGGACCGGCCTGGATTTGCCGGAACCGTTCGAGGGCGGGCGGCGGCGTGACATGCTCGACCACCGGTGCCTCGGGGATTTTTGCCGGAGCGGGCGGGCGGTTGGACGGCGGCGACGGCTTCTGCCCCTCCGCATCGGGTTGGCTGGGGAGCAGCAGACGTTCGAGAGTCAACGGCGGGCGTCGGGGACTGGGTTCCTGTCTCTCTGTGGAGAAAACCAGCCAGAAAACCAGACCGGCCACCAGCACGACAACGAAACAGGCAATCGGCAGAAAGGCCGGGAACGGCAACCCGAACCGGGGATCGTAGCCGATGCTGCACAGGACCAGCTCCTGGCCGCAGCTTGTCCGTTTCCGGGAATTCAGGCAAAGCGGCGCGAAACGGGAGGACCGGGCATAGCGGCAGGCCCGCCCGCAGCCGTGGAATTCGCCCTCGGCCGTGTCGACCGGCACCGCCCGGCAGCCGCGCGGACGATGGCCAAACATCAACATGCCCAGCAGGCCAAGCCCGATCCCCAGCAGCAGGTCGAAAACCCAGCGGGGAAAATCGGAAAATCCGGCGCACGGACGGGAAGAAACGGATTCGGTTGGGGTCATAGCGATGCCAATAACTAACCAGCACTCATAGCCCCCATTCCCCCCGCCGAGTGAGTAGTATACGCCAGTCCCGGCGCGCAGACAACAGATAGATGGCGGCATTTTGGGGGCCCGCAGCCGGGCGGAATCGCCGAAACGACGGCAAGGGCCTATACTATCCCCGTACAACCATCCCGAATGGCAGGGGAATCTCCATGAATGGCAGTTTCGCGGAAATTGTTCCGGGCGTTTGTGCCGACCAAGGCGCGTGCCTGGCCGGAATCGTGCTGGCGGGGGACCGTGCCCTGCTGGTGAATCCGGGCAATCCCGGCCTGGCCGCGCGGCTGCGCGAGGCGGGCGTCGCCCGGGTCGACCAGGTGCTGTTCACCCACCATCGCCGCGAACTGGCGGACGCCCTGCCCGAGATGCGGGCCGAATGGGCGCCGGAACTGGTGGTTCCCGCCGCCGAGCGGGAACTCTTCGAGCAGCCCGCCCACTATTGGCGCAACCCCAACACCCGCTGGCGGCTGCTCTGCGGCCATGTGCCCTACCACGTCACCCATGTCCACCCCCTGCCCGTGGCGCGGGCGGCAGCGGGCGGCGACACCTGGGAATGGAACGGCTGGCGCATCACCGCCATCGCCACCCCCGGCTACACCGACGGGGCGGTAAGCTATCTCGTCGAGGGAGGCGAGCAGGCCGTGGTCTTCTGCGGCGACCTCATCTACGCGCCGGGCATGGTCCGCGACTTCTACTGCCTCCAGCACGGCAACGAGCAGAACGGCCACCGGGTGGGCGACTACCACGGCTTCATGGGCAGCATGGAGACCGTCCTCGCCAGCCTCCGCTCCCTGCCGCTGGACACGGCAATCCTCGTCCCCGCCCACGGCGAAGTCATCGCCGAGGCCCGGGAGGCGGTGGACCTGCTCGACGAACGGTTCCGCGCGGCCTACCAAAACTATGCCTCCATCTCCGCCCTGCGCTGGTATTTCCCCGCCTACTTCGCCCATCTGGCCGAGGCGAAGCCCGCCCTGCCCCGCCAGGAAACCCTGCCGGTCCCCGCCAACGTGCTCCACGTCTCCGGCACCAGTTGGGCGCTGCTGGCGGAAAACCGCCGGGCCCTGCTGATTGACGTCTTCGGCCCCGCCGACCTCGCCGCCGCCATGCGCCTCGTCGAGGAGGGCCGCGTCGCGGGCTACGACGGCATCTGGGTCACCCACTACCACTACGACCACATGGAAACCGTCGCCGAGGCCGCCATCGAGCTGGACTGCCCGGTGCTCACCGACCGGACCCTCGCCCCGGTCCTCGAATGCCCCGCCGACTGGTTCCTCACCTGCCTTTCCCCCAATGCCGTGCTGGTGGCCCATCCCACCGCCGACGGCGAGACCTGGCGCTGGGAGAACTACACCCTCACCGCCTATCATTTCCCCGGCCAGACCTACTACCACGCCGGCCTCTACGCCATGCCCGACGAAGGCCCCAGCCTGTTCTTCGCCGGCGACGCCGTCACCCCCTGCGGCATCGACGACTACTGCACCTGGAACCGCAACTGGCTCGGTCCGGACACGGGCCTCGCCGCCTGTCTGCGCCTGCTCCGCGACCTGGACACCGAACTGATCTTCAACCAGCATGTCCCCGTCGCCTTCCGCTTCGCCGAGGAGGCCTACGACTTCATGCTCGAACAACTGGACGAACGGGAGAGCCTCTTCGCGGCCATGCTCCCCTGGGAGCATCCCAATTTCGGCACCGACGAGAACTGGGTCCACGCCTGGCCCTACGAGCAGACGGCGGCGGCCGGCGAGGAAATCCGCCTCGAAGTCCGCCTGTACAACCATGCCGCCGCCATGCGCGACGCCTGGGTTGCGCTCCAGGTTCCGGCGGGCTGGACCGCCGTCCCCGCCATCCTGCAAGTTCCCTGCCGGGCCGGGGCCGAGTCCATGGCCGTCTTCTCCCTCCGCATCGCCGACCACCAGCCATCCGGGCGGGTCGTCATCCCCGTCCGCCTCGAATTCGGCGGCCAGGACCTCGGCAGCTTCCGCGAGGCCATTGTCGTCGTCTCATAGCCCTTGTTCAGCTGAACCATGCAAACTGGACAAATCGCCGGTCTCGTGATGCTCGCGTCTCTTGTTGGCGCATCCCAACCCCTCGTAAAGGAGGCCGAGATGAAAGGCAATGGCGAACGCGCCGCAGCGGTCGTTCTTGGAGAGGTGCCATGGGTCGGATTCTATCAGGGACCGAGCAAGGGGAACCCGGAGGATCACCCGCTGCCCTCGGTCATGCGGGCATTGATGGAGTATGTGGACAACGACCTCGGCTTGCCCCACTACGAGACGGAGCGAGGCAAATGGCGCTGGGAGGCCTGCGCATTGTTCCACGGCATCACCGGCTCCGGCTTCGGCTACTCCTGGAAACAGCCCTACGGCGAGGGGCACCTTGGCAGAGGAATTTTTCACACGTACGAAAGAGCCTTCGCTGCAGCAGGCTACCAGTGCCAGCCCCTGTTGCGCTCGGACTTCGCCCGGAAACAAGACTACGATGGTCCCGTCAGCGACGACGAGCAGGAATACCGCCGATTAGTCGTGGAGAGCATACGCGACCACCAACTGCCAGTGATTGCCATCGGCGTGATCGGGCCGGACGAGCCGTGTCTCATCACCGGGTTCCAGGACGACGGTGCCGTCGTCGTTGGCTGGAATTTCTTCCTTGACGAAGCCCGTAAGGATCCTCTTGTCAGCCTTGACGCGGATGGCCGCTTTCTCAAGCGCGACTGGTTCCGGGATACCCGTGGCATCATCCTTCCCGGTCCAGCACTCGCCCTGCCTGCAGACCGCCGTATCGCCTGTTTCGAGGCCCTCTGCCGGGATCTGGCGATATTGTGCGACTCTGGTTCGGCCGACAATCCGATGGGCGTCGAAGCCTACCAAGGCTGGATTGATTTCCTCCTGAACACCATGCCCGAAGCCGACGATCTGAGCAAGATCGGGCCGCTACACACGAAACACAACGACCCCGTCGGCGAACTTGCCGAACGGCGTGCCTACGCCAGCACATACCTGAAGCAGGCGGCCGACACACTGCCGGAAGTCGCCGACGAACTGAACCGGGCACAATACTGTCATCAAGCCATGCACGATCTGCTTTGGCGGGTCTGGCAGACGCTGGGCGTATGGCACAAGACCGACGATGACAAGCTCCGGCGGTTTGCCGAACCGGAGTTCCGCCGGGAACTGGCCGCGCTTGTCCGGCGGTTGCAGGCGTGGGATTTGGAGTCGGCCGCACACATCCGCGCCGCGCTTATGCGCTTGGGCATGTCCGAAGCGGACCTGCCCACTCTCCCCGCCTTGCCTCCCGTCGAGGGACTGAGAGATCTGGGTGTCGACCAGCCTCTGCCGGGCGAACTTGGACGGCTGTGGGAGACTCCCACGCCAGCCATTTCGGGCGTGCCGGTCCCCGAGAAGACCGGACTAGGCGACGCCGTCCGTGCCGCGACGAAGGCAACCAAGTGGCCCATTACTACGCCTCTTCCCCCCGAGGGCGATCTGGCGACTTGGGCTGCGGAAGCCGGATGGGACGTGAAGGTGGTGGATATGCCGCAGGATGAGTCCATGCTGGCACGGGCCCAGAGAATCAACGATGTGATCCTCTCCTGTCTCTACGGTCTGCCCGTCGCCACCACCCACGATGGCAAGCCAGCCGTCATCCTCGGCTACGAGCACTTGGCCGGGGAAAAGCTCCTGGTTCGCGAGTCGGATCAACCGGACGACGCCCCTCCCGCGAAGATCCGCCTTGACGACAAGGCGTGGGGTTCCACCTGGGTATTCCTCACCGGCAGACGCTAGAAGGCTTGGGACTGCATCCGACTGGCACGGGACGAAGACGGAGGTAGAGTGCGTGGCACCCCACCAACCCGAGGAAGCCCCCATGCGAACTTCCCTCCTGCTGTCTCTTCTGGCCATAGCGCCCACTCTCCACGCCATCGATCTCCACGTGTCGCCCACGGGACGCGATGCCAACCCCGGCACAGAAGCCGCGCCCTTCCAGACCTTGGGGCGAGCCAGGGATGCCGCCCGTCAGGAAAAGACCAGGGGCGCGGTCACCGTCTGGCTCCACGGCGGCACCTACTGGTTGCCCGCCCCCTTCGCCCTCGGCCCCGAGGATTCCGGCACCGCCGAGGCCCCGGTGACCTACCGGGCCATGCCGGGCGAGGCCGTCTGGCTGAACGGCGGCATCCCCCTCGCCGCCGCCGATTTCCGCCCGGCGGACACCGACGCCGGCCGCATCCCGGACGAGGCCCGTCCCCACGTGCGCCAACTGCGCCTGAGTCCCGGACAGCTCGCCCTGCTTTCCCCCGCCTGGCCCGACACCTGGTGGACTCCCCGCCAACTGGCCGCCAACTCCGAACTGTTCGCGGACGGGCAGCGCCTGCCCCTCGCCCGCTGGCCCAACGGTGACGACTACACCACCTTCGGCGAAATCGTCGAGCCCGCCAGCGAGGTGGGCCAGACCCCCGAGTTCCGCTACGAGGGCAACCGCCCAGAACGCTGGAACGTGGCCGATAATCCCTTTCTCTTCGGCTATTGGCGGCGCGGCTACCGCGCCGAGTTCATCCGCATCCAGGCCATCGATCCGGCGAACAAAACCATCCGGCTCGCCGCCCGCAACAGTCTCGGTGCCCTCGAGGACGGCGGCGCGCGCCGCTTCTTCGCCGTCAATCTGCTCGAGGAACTCGACGCTCCCGGCGAATGGTATCTCGACCGCGCCCGGGGAGTGCTCCATCTCTGGCCGCCCGCCAACACCGAGCGCCTTGTCCTCTCGGTCAATCCATCGGCAATCATCGAGGGGACCAAGGTGGAGCACGTCCACTTCCGCGACCTCGGCATCGAGTGCTCCGCCCGCGACGGCATCCGCCTCAACCAGAGCAACCACTGCCGGATCATCGCCTGCGAAGTCCGCAACGTCGCCTTCGACGGCATTGTCGCGCGGGGCGACCACAACCTGATTTCCGGCTGCGATGTTCATCACACCGGGGACGCCGGCCTCGTCGTGGACACCGGGGATCGCGTGACGCTGCGGGCCGGGGAGACGGTGGTGGACAACTGCCATATCCACCACACCAACCGCATCGCCCGCGCCGGCTCCCGCGCCGTCCAGTTCTTCGGTGTCGGCGGCCGCTTCTCCCACAACCTGGTCCATGACTGCGGCTACATCGCCATCCGTTTCCACGGCAACGACCATGTGCTCGAATACAACCGCCTGTTCCGCACCAACGTCGAATCCACCGAGGGCGGGGTCTTCTACATCGGGCGCGACTGGACCGCGCGCGGCTCGGTCATCCGCTACAACTTCATCCACCACGTCGAGGACAGCCGCGAGGGCTGCGGCAGCGCCACCCGCTTCGTCCATCTCGACGACTCCGCCCCCGAAATCCACATCCACGGCAACATCTGCTACCGGCTCGGCGGCGGCGTCTCCATCTGCGGCGGCGCGGCCAACAACGTCCACGACAACCTCTTCGTCGAATGCCATTGGGGCGTGGACATCGGGCCGCGCGGCCAGGACATGTTCCTCAGCGACGGCCGGGGCGGCTACGTCTACAAGGACAGCAAGGGCTGGACCACCCTCCCCCCGCTGCTCGAACGCTACCAGTGGAACCAGCCCCCCTATAGCGTCCGCTACCCGAAACTGGTGGAAATCTTCACCAAGGACCCCATCGCCGCGCCCTGGTTCAACAGCGTCACCCGCAACGCCATGATCGACTGCGGGCGCGGCATCCGCGAGCAGGGCATGGAACCCGGCTGGTCCACCGTCGAGAACAACTGGGAACTCGACGATCCCGGCTTCGTCGAGCCCGACCGCACCAAGCTCGATTTCACCCTGCGCCCCGACGGCCCCCTTATGGAAAAGGGCTTCGAGCCCATCCCCTTCGCGAAAATCGGCCCCTATGCATCGCCCGACCGCCGCAGTTGGCCGCTCCGCTACGAACCCGTCCCGGCGGACTGGCAGCCGCGCTGGATGCATCTGCGCGACGCGGCGAAGAAGGCCACCGACGGCCTGCCCGTCTTCAAGGTCATGCCTGCGGACCGCAGCATTCAGGTGGACGGCATCGTCGATCCCATGGAATGGACCCCCGGCGACGCCACCGGCGCCAATCCCGAAATCCACAACACGGCGGAAATCGAATACGCCATCGGCCAGAAACGGGTGGCCACCCACCCCAGCCAGGCCATGCTCCAGACCGACCGGGACCGTCTCTACGTCAATTTCCGCAATCCCGTGAAGCCGGCGGTCGGGGTGTCCGGCGGGCAGCGCTGGGGCCGGGACGACGCGGTCGAGATCGCCATCGCCGAACTGGACGGCGACCGGATTGGCCCCGTCGTCCTCCTGCGCGGTTTCGCCAACGGCCATTGGGAAAGCTCCGGCGAGGCGGGCGCGTCCGCCGATGTCGTCGCCCGCGCCGCCCGGGGCGTGCAATATGCCGCGAACATCAAGGACCAATCCTTCTGGAGCGCCGAATGGGCCATCCCCTTCGCCGCCCTCGGCATCGAACCGGCAAAACAGAACCCCCGCCTCGCCTTCAACCTCAGTGTGCGCAAGCCGGGCGACGACGAATGGCTGTCCTGGAGCCGCGCGGGCGGCTTCACCCACAATGTCCGCGAAGGCGGCTTGCTCTGGCTCGCCCAGTTCGGCGAAATGGCCGCAGGCGGCGGCCAGTTTCCCGCCGTCGGCCGCATCGACCTCGATTCGCGCCGAGCGCCCGTGCTCATGCAGGCCGGAGCCGGTTGCAGCGTGGCCGAATGGGCCAAGCCCGTCGGTTGCTATCTCTCGGCCAGCACCGGCGAACTGACCATTCCCGGCTGGCATGAGATGCGCTTCGAGTTCACCCCCCGCGAAGACGGTGTCGTCACCCTGAAATTGATGGGCAACGGGGTGCGCGCCGCCGACGGCGACGCCTTCGTTCCCATCTGGACCTACTACGACGACCTCACGGTCGAGGGTGCCGAACTGGTCAACGGCAACTTCGCCCCGCCCGGCGACAAGGACCTCCCCCACGGCTGGCGCGGCGAATTGAACGCCCCGCTCTGGGTCCACGACCCCGCCATCGCCGCCAGCGGCGAGCACTGCGTCAAGGCCTGGCACAACGGCCGCCTGGCCCAGGACCTCAAGCTCACCAAGGGGCAGACCGTCAAAATCCGTCTCAAGGTCCGCGGCCGGTAGGCACCCGTCAGAGCAATTCGCCGGCGGGGCGCCAGCGGGTGGCCTGCCGGAGCAGCTCCGTGCCGTCCGTCAGCCGGGTCAGACTGTGCCGGGTGCGGTCGCCGAGGACCTGAGTTCTGGCCTGGACCTCGCTCCCGTACTGGGTTTCCGCCAGATAGGCGATCTCGATCTCCGCCGGCAGGCAATGCCGGCGCAGGTGGTCGGAGACGCAGTCGAGCGTCCAGCGCGGGTAGACGGTGCTGTTCACATGCTGGTTCACATCAATGTCGCTGGCCAGCGGGCGATAGGTCCGCCGGAGGCACTCGCCCTCGGGTTCGGGCAGTTTCGCGAATTCGCTGGGCAGGGGGCGCTCCTCTTTCCACGGCAGAACCACGCCCAGAACGC